>JAAVXK010000020.1 GCA_022790615.1 Lachnospiraceae bacterium | reverse complement strand
GTCAGCGCTAAACGAACATCCACCGGATGTTCAGCGCCGTAGGTTGCAAGCAAGCTTGCGTTTGGGTCTGCACTGCGTTACGGTCCGTCCTGAACAAGCGTCCACTGGACGCTTAGGACCGTTGCGTACGCGAGAATAAAATTTTGGAGGCGTGCAAATGAGAATAAATATCGGTTTTATTGGCTTCGGACTAATAGCGGGTTCCATTGCAAAAGCAATAAGGATTAAGCATTCAGATTGTAAAATATACGTATATAACAGGAGACACCCGGACGTTTCAGAGCCCCTCGCCATGGCGAAGGAAGACGGTACTATTGACGGTATCCACGGCTCGCTTGATTTATTTTCAGACTGCGACGTAATATTCTTATGCGCGCCCGTACTTATCAACATATCATACTTAAAAGAGCTGAAAAATATTATCAAGGATACCTGTATACTTACCGACGTCGGAAGCGTAAAGGGCAACATACACAAAGCTGTCGCCGGGCTTTCGCTTGAGCGTAATTTCATTGGAGGACACCCTATGACCGGCTCGGACCGTACCGGCTATGAGAATTCCTCACACCTGCTCATGGAAAATGCGTACTATCTCCTAACCCCGACCAAAGAAACATCCCGGCATGATATAACTTTCCTGCGCACGCTCGTCGAGGAAATGGGTTCCATTGCATATATAACAGACTGCGACAGGCACGATGAGATAACCGCCGCAATAAGCCATCTCCCGCATATAATCGCATCATCGCTTGTGAATGTTGTCAGGGAAAATGATGATGAGAAACAGCTTATGAAAACATTCGCCGCCGGAGGCTTTAAGGATATTACCAGAATAGCCTCCTCATCACCGGAAATGTGGCAGAGCATATGCCTGAGCAACCCCGACTATATATCGCGTTACATAGATATCTTTACCGATAAATTAAAAAACTTCAAGTCTTCGATACTCGCAGGCGACAGCAGCGCCCTGTACAAAACATTCGAACAGTCGCGCGATTACCGCAACAGCATCGCGTCCACATCATCCGGCGCGCTCTCAAAATCATATGAGATATATGTCGACGTCCCCGACGTTCCGGGCATCATAGCAATAATAGCAACTATACTTTCAAGCAATTCCGTCAATATACGCAACATCGGAATCGTCCACAACCGTGAATTTGAGGAAGGCGTCTTAAGAATTGAGTTCAACAATGAAAAAGACAGCATTGATGCGAGAAATGCTCTGCAAAGATACCCATACCGCGTCTATGACAGATAGAAAGACGAAAAAGAGTTTTACTTACACCCCTGTAGGTAAAACTCTTTTTTCATGCAGCCAATTCTACTTACACTGCTCCCCCAATACTCTAAACTCGCTTCATATATTCTCCTGTACGCGTATCAATCTGTATCATCTCTCCCTGATTGACAAACAGCGGTACAAGCACATTCGCTCCGGTTTCAACCGTAGCCGGCTTCGTAGCTCCCGTAGCGGTATCTCCCTTAACGCCCGGCTCAGTCTCTGTAACTTCAAGCTCGACGAACAACGGCGGCTCAATTGCAAATACCTCTCCATTATGCGATAACATTTTGACATTATCATTTTCCTTGACAAATTTAAGCGAATCACCGACCTGTTCTTCGGTAAGTGAAATCTGCTCGAACGTTTCATTGTCCATAAAGTTGTACATGCCATCCGAATAAAGATACTGCATATCTTTTCTCTCAATATGGGCTGCGTCAAACTTCTCTGTAGGGCGGAAACTCTTCTCAACAACTCCGCCACTCTTTATATTCTTAAGTTTGGTTCTAACAAATGCGGCTCCCTTTCCAGGCTTTACGTGCTGGAAGTCGATTACCTGATAAACTCCGCCGTCCCATTCTATTGTCAAACCGTTTTTAAAATCTCCTGCAACCATTCATTTTCCTCCTAAATGTTGTTTCTTCAGTCAAATACCCCGCAGCAAGCTACGGGGCATGCCTTAGCTTCACTGTAAGTATTTTATTACAAAATTGAATTCTTTTCAACCATTTTTTGCATTTTTGCAGGCAGGCTTATAAAAATAATCAAGAATTCTTTTTTATATTTTACAGAGGCATCCATTTATGGCCTTCGGGATACATTATTGTCAAAGCGTCTGAAAGCCAGCGTCTCTGCCGTTGGTTCATGCGCGCCATGGCATTATCATAATCGCTTTGATAACCTTTTCTTTCAGTATCTGTGGACTTATACAGCAAGCACATTTCAGGAGATAGATAAGGTATGCCGCCGCTATATAAAATAGCGTCAGATAGAGCAAGCTTGACCGCATGTCTGCGCGCATACAACAAATCTGTCTCATCCTTGTCATTAAACAGAAATTCAATAAAGTTGAGTTTTGTCTGTCCTACTTCTCTAAAATCAATAAAATATATACCTTCTTCGTCTGTTTCCGTTAAGACGACCATTTCACAATCCTGCGTACAGCAAAAAATGTTTCTTTTACATTTTATCTGATTACGGACATCCGTTATATGATGCGCTTTTCCGCCTCCAAGCATCTCATATACCAAAAACCCAAGCGACTGCATATACTGGATAATGGCGTCACGCTCCGCCCAGTATGCAAGAATGTCAATATCACCGTGTTTTCTGGTTTGCGCTCCGATAAATAAATCAATTGCCCATCCGCCGCAAAAAGCATACTCAAAACCGTGATTTTTTAACAGTTCATTCGTTTTTCTAATAAGTTCGTTCATTCCATCACCCTTCCTATATCCGAAGCAATCTCATCTACAGTCATTGCGTCGGTTTCAATAATTATATCCGCCGCCCTATCATAAAAGTCCCTGCGTTCCCTAAGCATATCCGATATGTGTTTCACAGACATATCGTCACTCAGTAACGGCCTTTTATCATCATTACATATACGTCCGTAAATTGTGTCAGGTTCGGCGTTCAAAAGTATCACGGTTCCATAACGTTTCATAATAGTGATATTCTCATCCCTAAGAACAATGCCCCCGCCGCACGAGATTATATTTCCGCCTCTTTCCGATACTTCTCTCAACACATCTGTCTCCATATCTCTGAAAGCGCCCTCGCCCGCATCCGCAAATATTTCTGAAATTTCCTTTCCCGCCTGCATGACAATTTGCGCGTCCGTATCAATTACCTTTAACCCTGTCTGTCTGCCAAGTTCCTGTGCGACGGCGCTTTTACCGCATCCCATAAAACCGACCAGATATATATTGTCGTCCGATAAGGAGAACTCTGCAAGCATCTTTTTAAGTTTTGCCGCGTCTATCTGCCCGGGCGCGGACGCTTTCCCTACGCTTGCAAATGTCACCGCGGAACCGTCAAGCTCAGCCGCAGTCCTGCTTGCAAGGCCTAACCGGCCCATAGAAATCGTTATTATCGGATTTGGGTATTGATTCTTTGCATTTTCAGAAAAAGACATAAGCCTAAGGACGTCCTTTCCCGAATTTGGCATTACGGCAATCTTAAAAATATCCGCGCCCAGCCTGTCCATCCTGTCAAACACTTCCTGCATATATGTATCATCAGGCGTTTTTTCAAAATCATGCATAGATGCTATAACCGCTATATTCCTTGTTTTTACATACGAAATAAGTTCGCTCATGTCCTTGTCGCACGCACGCCCGGCCTCTATATCAATACAATCCGGTTTAAGATTATCGGCGGCATATTTTATCATATCAAAATAACGCCCCGGCGTTATTTTTCGCTCCTTCTTATAACTCTCCTCTCCGCCCTCATGCGCTGTCCTGTATGTGAATAATACCGGCATGTATTGTAATTTCTCCCTGATATTATCCATAACGCATTGCAAAGCCCCGGCGTCGTTGCAGCGCAGAAAAAAATCGGCCCTCCACTCGACCATATCGACAGGCTTTTTTAATATATCGTCGCATTCTTTTTTTATGCCGTCTAGCGAATCTGAAACTATGGGAACGCATATCAGCGGCCTTCCTTCACCTATTGTCCTGTTTTTTATTACGATTGCCATACTGTTTTCCTCCGTATACTCGTATATCTTAACACATAAATAACCTGATTTACGCACGCACAGTTATAAAAGTATAAAATAGTTCAAACGGATATAAGCTCTTTGCAGCTCTTAGTAAGGTTGCGGACTCCGTCATTTTGTATTACAACCGCATCCTCTATTCTGACGCCGCCGAAGCCGTCGATATAGATACCCGGTTCAACGCTCACAACCATTCCGCTCTCAAGCACCGTATCGCTTGAAAGGGACAGCCTTGGCATCTCATGAATATACAATCCTATGCCGTGTCCGAGTCCGTGTCCGAAACAGTCCGCATATCCCTTATTTTCAATAACAGTTCTTGCTTTTGCGTCGGCTTCCCGTCCGGTCATACCGGCCTTAATATTGTCAAGTGCCGCCTGCTGCGCCGTCTTTACTATATTATATATTTCAACCTGCCTGCCATCCGGCTTTCCGACTACTATAGTCCTCGTCATGTCCGAACAGTAGCCTTCATATACGCAGCCAAAGTCAAGCACTACAAAATCACCGTTGCAAATCTTTTTATCCGACGGCGTCGCATGCGGTTTTGCAGAATTAAGGCCTGAAGCCGCAATCACGTCAAAGCTGAGCGCGTCCGCACCGTGAGAGCGCATGTACATTTCAATTAACATGGCTGTCTCTTTCTCCGTCATTCCGGGCCTAATCTCTCCGAGGATATAAGTAAATGCCTCATCCCCAATACTTTCGGCCTTTTCTATCCTCTCAATCTCATACGCGCTCTTAATCATTCTCAAATGCTCAAGCTCGTCGGAGAGCGCGGTAATATTTTTACATACAAGCGCTTCCGAAAGTTCCCTGAACATGTTATAAGTAAGATGTTTTCCCTCTAACGCAATGTTTTCAATGCCTTCTTTTACAATCCTGTCATTTACTTCCTTATAACGCTGTCTGCCGGTAGTCTCAACAGCACATTCCTTACATTCGGACTTCGCCCAAAGCGTATATCTGGAATCAACATACATTACGCTGGCAAATTTTGAAATGTAAAGATACCCTTCGCCGCCTGAAAATCCGCTCAGATACCTTATATTATACGGGTCAGTTACAATAATCGCCTGTACGCCCGTTTTTTCCATAATCCGCTCTACTTTTTCAAAAATCATACCCTTGTTCCTTTCCGGCAAATGCGCGTATACTATAAAATATTTTTTGATAAACTTTGCATTTGCCCGTATTCTGTAATCAACTGCTAATATAACCCGGCCCGTTTTTCATTCCTCTTAACATACCTGTTATATGACGCATACACAATCTTTTCAAGCTTTCTTTTCAGCACTATCTGAATCTCTTCTTTCGGCGATATCGGCCTGACGCATATATTGTCTAACCCCGCCTTGTTTGCACCGTATATATCAGTGAAAAGCTGGTCTCCGACAAACAGGGTTTCATCCTTTGTAACGCCCATTTTCTGCATCGCAAGGAGATAACCTCTGCCCGACGGTTTACCAGCTTTATATATATATTCTGTATTTATATTTTTATTAAATCTTGTAACTCTCTCCTCATCATTGTTAGAGATGAGACATGTCTTAAATCCCATATTATGAAGTCCGCCAAAGAATGCATCTACCTTTTTATTACTGTCTGCACCGTGTTCAACCAGAGTATTATCTATGTCAAATAATACCCCCCTCTTGCCGGACGCATATAACTTCCTGAAATCAATATCGAACACTGAATTTTCAACTCTGTCCGGATAAAAACATTTTAACATAACAACTTCTCCTGCTATAATAATTTCTCTTTATCTATTATAGCAAAATTATACGTCTTAGACAAATATTAAGTTGTAATATAAGCTAATGTTATGCTCTTTTATTTTGTCAAACTATAAGTTACTTCCAATCCTTTCTCCGGATGATACGTCCAGCTAACCTCAAATCCCTCTCCGCTTTCCGTCTGAATACCATCCATAGAACGTGTCTGATTCATTTTATTATTAACTGATTCCGGAAGAGCAAGCGCTTCATTAATCTCCAATATGGCCAAATATGCTACATAGTCAATCTCATCGTCCTTGTCTGACGTATTAGTGTCAACAAACAGATATGAACCGTCATCTGCTATCCTGGCAAAATCAGAATTGCAATACTCATCATACAAAGCTTTTAAATCCGGTCCTGCCTTCTCAACCGTTATATCACATGTATCAGTCTTTCCATTTTTTGTTGAAACGGTGATTATACAGTCCCCCTCACCTTTTCCGGTTATTTTTCCGTCATTAACCGTTGCAACAACATCGTTTGACGTACTCCATGAAACCGTTTTATCTTTTGTATCCTCCGGACTAATCACAAACGACAAATCTACTGATTCATCTACTTTTAGAGTGATACTGCTTTTATTCAGTGTAATTTCCTTTGCCTGCTTGCCTCGTATAAGCACAAAGGCGACGACAGCAATGACGGCAATTACCGCAACAGCCCCAATTACTGAAATTGTTTTCTTTAAAACTCCTTTTTTCTTTTCTTTCTCAAGCTTATCACCAACTTTGTGTCCACACGAAGGACAGAATTGCTGCCCATTTTCTATATTAGCCCCGCATTTTACACAAAAAACGGACGTTTCCGCCTGCCCATTAATATCAACAGGCACTTCCTCATTCATTGGAGTTTCAGTGATTTCCGTTACACCCACATCTTCTGTTCCTTCCTCTAAGATATCATTATTTTCTCGTTCATTCATTTTAATGTCCCCCTTCTATAATTTGCATTTACCACTTATAATTTTCCAATATCGCACTATAGGAGCCATCAGTTATAGTTCCTATTTCCGCAATAATGTCAGCTCCGTCCATTGCGATATATTTATATATAACAGGCTGTTTTGAACTAATCATGTCAGAATCATTTTTCCAAACTATTAAAACGTCATCCGAAATCTGTGTGCTTTCTCCACCAACCGTATATTTTTTCAGAGTTCCTTTATTACTATACGTATCTTTCGTTTTTGAACCTTCCGTATACGTTATATCCGTATTGTCTTCCTTATAATAAATAACATCATCCGAATCCGTCATATAAATATCGCCTCTGTCGCTAAAACCTGTCGTTATGGCGCTTAACTTATATTCCTTATCGGACAAATCACAGCAGTACAAAGTGCCGGACTTTACAAGATATATATATTTCCCGCCTATCGAAACAGACATTTCGTCCACATCCGTCGTTATTCTTACCGAATCGCTTTCATCTGTTTTCTTAACAAATAAATCTCCGTCTTTGCCCAAATAGAATATGTTTCCGTCAACCACACGACACTTTTCGGAAACCTTGTAGCTCTCATCCTCAGACAAATTAATATCCGCCGCCACTTCTGTCAACGATCCATCCAAATCTAATTTATACATGTTTGCTGTCGTATTATTTGTATCGTTTATTGCCACAAAATAAAAGTAGTCAACCTTACTTGCCTCCGAAAAAATAACACGCCCATTTTGCACTACTATATTTCCATAATTTTTAAATGTACCTATACTGATTTCTTTCGGATTTTCACCATTAACTGAAAGAATCATCTGACTTCCGCCGGACATGTAAACTATAAATGACTTCCCGGCATCAAAGAAATGTCCCTGCACATAATAATAACTTTCAGTCTTTCCCAGCTTTCCAATCCGTTCCGGAACTCCGTTACGCATCATATATACGCATATATCCCGGTCTTTCTCAATTGTCCAGATAACATTATCACCGCTGTCAGAAACGGCACAAATTTTAATATCATCTTCGACTTTACACAACTTGCCAACATTTTCATTCCCTGCCGTATACACACACACCTCCCCGGAAGAGTCTACTCCGGCAACAGACATTTTATTATCGGAGTACTGAATCAGCCAGTCTTTGTCAAAACCTGTATCAACCGGTTCCGAACTGCCAAAAAAGTAAAATTTCAGATGTTTTGAAGATATGTCATATACAAAAACACCCTGATTATTCACAGCTGAAATTTCATCTGCATTTTCGGCAATTTTATTTGGTTCTGCAGACGGTTCTGTGTACACCAGAAGTTCTCCCGATTGATTAAGTAAAACATATTTAGAATAATCCGGCGTTGTATAGGCTTGTTTAAAATCTCCGGAAAATCGGACCACATCTCTATCTGTCAAAAAAACCGCATTTCCATCGGCGGATATATATCCATCGGCCCCTTTTTTCTCATATTGATTGTTATCCGATATTGAGGTTTTACCATACCTCAGCATACTTATGCCAACAACGGCGAAAACAGCCAAAACCGTAATAATCACAACCGGCAGTACAATTTTTTTCACACCGCCGCCCTTAACGCTTTCTTTGTCAGCGTCATTCATATGTTCATCTTTCAATTGCTTCTGCCGTATCGACATAATAAGCTTCGTTTTTTTCTTTTCGTTATAGTTCTCATTCTTTGCACCACAATTCGTACAAAACTGATTACTGATTGAAATTTTTGCTCCGCATCTTGCACAAAACATTACTATTCTCCACCCTTCTAGTCGTTATCATTTCTGTAATCTGTTTCTAGAACCATCCTAAATTCATCTGTAAAGATTCCGGTGCTTTCTACCAAATCTCTTGTCGCCGAATTATGGTAAAAGACGAACAACAATGCAACAAATGTTGTCCATGCCATTTTCCTTTTCCTTGTCTCTATTGATGAGTATGTCTGTCTGGATATCCCAATAATTTCACTAATCTCATCCTGCGTGACACCAAGCCTTGCCCTCATTACAGGAAGCTCTAACGCAAGCCGTTCCGTCAGTTTGTCCTTATCAATCCTATTCATTACTTGACACACGTCTTTACCCAAAATATATCACCCGTCTTTTAGAGAAATATACTCTGAAACTAAATCTATTGTTTTCAACATTATTTTACATCTTGTAAAATAATTTGTCTATATGTCTAAAAAGAATTGGTAAGCCAACACTATATATGTGTAAATGCCTTTTTAAGTTTATCAAGAGCCGTTTCCAGAACTGCCGCCGGACATGCCGCATTTATCCTCTGAAACCCGCCGCCGCCGGAACCGAACATTAACCCCGGGTCAAGCCATAGTCCCGCCCGGTTTATAATCATATCGTCAATTGCTTCGTCACTAAGTCCAAGTTCCCTGAAATTAACCCATACAAGATATGTTGCCTCGTGCTCAGTAACGGTCACTCCGGGAATATTGCCGCTGATAAATTGCCCCGCATACTCTACATTCTTCCTTATATACGCGCGTAACGCCTCATACCACTCGTCGCCGTAAAGATATGCCGCCTCGCATGCGGCCAGCGCCATACTGTTAGGCTCGCAATATCCGGTCGCCCTGAAACATTTAACGAAGCGTCTCCTCATATCCTCGTCAGCAATAATGATGTTGGAAATCTGGAGGCCGGCTATGTTAAACGTCTTGCTCGGCGACGTGCACGTAACCGTTATGTGCTCATATTCCTCTTTTATTCCGGCAAATACCGTATGTACCCCTTTAAAAACAAAATCCGCATGTATTTCGTCGCTTATCACTTTGACGCCGTACTTCAGGCAGATGTCTCCAAGCCGTAAAAGCTCATCCTCCGTCCATGACCTCGCAACCGGATTATGCGGATTGCATAGTATAAATAGTTTTACGTTCTCATTTACAATTTTCTTTTCAAAATCATCATAATCTATATGAAACCTGTTGTCACCGCCAAGATATAGTTCGTTTACAACAAGCCTCCTTCCGTTGTTCACGACGACATCGCGAAACGGATAGTAGACGGGCTGCTGAATGATTACCGCGTCGTTTTTATCAGTAAACGCATTGACGGCGGCCGCAACCGCAAACATCACGCCCGGCGTTACAACAATCCATTCGGGCAAAATCACCCGGTTATAGTATTTTTTATGCCAGCGCCTAACTGCGCCCGTATATGTACCCCGTTCCCGGCTGTAGCCGAATATTCCGTGCCCGGCCTGTCTTACCAGCGCGTCCTGAACATACGACGACGTCTTAAAGTCCATATCGGCAACCCAGAGCGGCAAAACGTCTCCAGGCATTCCGTATTCTTTTGTAAAATCATACTTGAGCGACCTTGTATTTCTTCTGTCAGTTATGTTGTCAAAATCAATATTCCTCTCGGCCATAAATATGTAATAAGCCTCTCCTTTCCCATACAATTCCAGTTATCATCCATGAAACATTCCATCCCTGAACTTTGATATTTCCTCAAGATATTTCTGTCCAATTTCACTTATCCTTATGCCCTTTCTCGTAATATACACTATCGACATCCTCTCGTCCGACGCAAGTTTCACCGCACAGTAATCGCTTCCGTTCAGCTCCTCGCATATAATTCCCGAACAGAGCGTGTAACCGTTCAGTCCTACCATCAGGTTTAATAACGTAGCCCTGTCGTTCGCTTTTATGAGCTGCTTATATTCATACGTGCTGAGCACCTCCTCCGCAAAATAAAATGAATTGTGCTCTCCCTGTTCAAAAGACAGGCATGGATAGTCCATAAGCTCACCCATCGTAACAAGCTTCCTGCCCGCTAACGGATGGCCTTTCCACATATACACATACACGCCGCACTCAAACAGCTCATGGTATTCAAGACCATATTCGGCAAACAGCTTAGTAAGCACCTTTCTGTTAAAGTCATTAAGATATAGTATTCCAATCTCGCTTTTAAAGTTCCTGACATCATCGATTACTTCGTGCGTCTTAGTCTCATGCACGGCAAACTCGTACTCGTCCATGCCAAACTGTTTAACCATTTCCACAAATGCATTGACGGCGAACGTGTAATGCTGCATGGAAACGCTGAACTTTTTCCTGACGCTCGTCTTTTCTATATATTTTGCGTCAAGCAGTTCATACTGTTCTACAACCTGCCTTGCGTACCCTATGAATTCAGCACCCTCAGGCGTAAGGGTTATTCCGGTTTTTGAACGTCTGAATATCTCGATTCCAATCTCCTTTTCAAGCGCCTTAACCGCCGTAGAAAGGCTCGGCTGCGATATGTATAACTTCTTAGAAGCCTCGTTTAACGAATTCACACCCGCCACGGTGATTGCATATTTAAGCTGCATAAGCGTCATAATTATCCACTCCAATCCGATTAAATGTACCTAGCAATTAGCTTTATACATACATTTATGCTAACATATTAAATTGTTATTGAAAACTTCTAATATTATATTGCATCTTATAGTTTTTAACTATGCTTGTGAATAATATTCAGGCAACAGAGTATGCCTCCCATCTCAATGTTCCAGCATATTTTCAATAAATATTCCATAGCCCTTACCCGGGTCGTCTACAAATACGTGCGTGACCGCGCCGACGATTCTGCCGTCCTGAATAATAGGACTTCCGCTCATTCCCTGTATGATTCCGCCGGCCTTCTCAATAAGCTGCTTATCTGTTATTTTCAAAACCATACCCTTGTTGTCGCTGCTGCCCTTTTTCACTTCGGTAATCTCAATGTCATATTCCTCTATCTCGTCTCCAAGCTGGCTCAGGATAACAGCAGGGCCTTTTTTTACATCCTGTCTTAGGGCGATTGGTATATATCCGTATTTATTGTTTGAAGTGTCATAATCCCGGGACGTAACGCCGCCAATGCCAAGCTCCGTATTGCTTGTTATATCACCGATTTTTTGCTCCGGCGACTCAAGAATCATTCCCATAATCTCACCCGGATTCCCTTTTCCTCCCTTTATTATCTGTATAATCTCCGTATTGTATATACTGCCCTCTTTAAGCTTCATAAGAACTCCCGTATCTATATCGGTTATTCCGTGGCCGAGCGCGCCGAAACTACCGTCAGGTGCAATATATGTCAGTGTTCCAATGCCCTGTGTGTCCTCCCTGACCCACACGCCGATCTTTTTTACCCCGTCTTCTGCCTCAACGACCGGAAGACTGACACTACTCTCTATATCGTTGCGGCATATGTCAATGACGACAGTATCCTCACCGCAGTTTTGAATCTCCTTTTGAAGCTGTTTTATGGAATTTACGCGTTTTCCTGCAACACCCCGAATATAATCACCGGAATTTACGATATTATAAGCAGGCTCATATTCAAGGCCGTCCTTTCCCGTCACCGAGCCAGTTCCAAGAACCAAAAGCCCGTCCGTATCCACATGTATTCCTACTGCATTTCCGCACGGAAGCAGCGACATATTGTCGATTACATCTATTGATATGTTCTTTAATTCAAAGAGCCCAAAAAGTTTGAGCTTCATCTTACAGCTTCCGGTCTTTCCCGAAGTCACGGTGAACGGCTCGCCCATTGAAAAATGGATGCTGCCCGATTCTTTTGAGCTTGCATTACTGATTGTAAGAGTTTCTACCGCGTCATACACGTCGGCTTCGACAGGCACGTTAAAGTCAAATTCACTGTCACTGCCTACAACGATTTTAAGAGATTCCGGTAATGAACTTTTTATATCATATATATAGAACGCTGCAGTAAATAGAATTACAACCGCAAGAATAAATATAAGCGCAAGCCTGTATATTTTTAACCTTCTCATAATAACAAAATCACCCTCCCGGACTGCATAGCAGATATCATGCTATAGTATGTCCAAAAGAGTGATTGTTATTCCCGAAATACAACGTGCCGGACTACCCGGATTATACCGCTGTTTTACGCAAAATACTTTAATTAATCATTTGGATTAGCGTGTGTTTTCCTCTTCCAGTCGGCGGCAAGCTTTTTCATCTCGCCCGCGCTTGCTTTCACCGCCTCCGTTATCTGCGTTCCCCCGATGATTCTCGCAAGCTCATTATATGTTCCGGACTCGTCAAGAAGTCTTATATCTGTGCTTGTCCTTCCTCCCGACTGTTTTTTTTCAATAACGTAATGGTTGTCCGCCATGGCCGCTATCTGCGCAAGGTGCGTTATACATATGACCTGATGGCTTCCGGCAATCACCGCAAGTTTCTCAGATACCCTCTGCGCCGTCCTTCCGCTGATTCCTGTATCAATCTCGTCAAACACGAGCGAATGTATAGAATCCTTATCTGCAAGCACTGATTTTATTGCGAGCATTATCCTCGATAACTCTCCGCCGGAAGCAACTTTTGCTAACGGCTTTATGGGCTCTCCGGGATTGGTGGATATAAGAAATTCCGCCTCGTCGATTCCTCCGGCCGAGTATGTCTGGAGTTTTTCAAACGCAACCTCAAACTTTACTCCGGCAAAGCTCAGCTCGCCCAGCGCTTTCTCAATGAATCCCGATAGCTGTCCCGCCGCCTTCTTCCTTGCTTCACTCAATCTGCGCGATGCGTCGTCGAGCTCAGCCTGCACGGATGCAAGCCTTGCAGCAAGCTCCTCCATATGGCGTTCATAGTCTGAGAGCACACGGTATCTCTCCATTACCTTCTCATAATGCCTGTCAAGCGATTCCTTGTTTCCACCGTATTTTGCCAAAATCTTTCTTACAAAATCGAGTCTTTCCTCCGTCTCGGCGTACAGCTGACCGTCAAAATTAAAATTATCAATATAAGACGACAGCTCATGATTAACGTCCGACAAGATAGTTTCAACATCAGCAAGCATACTTACATAGCCTGCAACAGATTCATCGTAATCCGCCGCCTCACCGAGTATTCCAAGCGCGCTGCTAATCATTGCGGCGGCGTTGTCAGCGCCTCCCGAAGTATATTCGTAAGCCTTTCCGACGGCTGACGCCGTCTTCTCGGCATGATTGAGCTTTTTATATAATTTCTCAAGCTCCTCCTCTTCATTGTCCCCAATGTCCGCCTGTTCTATCTCATTTTTTTCAAATTCGAGAAAAGCAGCCTCTCTGCCTCTTTCTTCCTCCGAGACATGAAGCTTATCGTATTCCTTTTTAACTCTGATATATTCCAGATAAAGGCTTGAAATCTCGTCCTTAAGCCGGTCCGTAATATCCCTGGCATATCTGTCTATTATTGCGAGATGATTTTCCTTGTACAAAAGCGACTGATGCTCATGCTGTCCGTGAATATCGATAAGTTTGCCCGCCGTTCTTTTCAGCATGTTCAGCGTAACGGTCTCACCATTGATTTTGCTGACGCTTCTTTTGCCCATTATCTTTCTTGATATAATCAGCATTCCATCCTCGGGATATACAGCAAGCTCCTCTAAAAGCCGTCTTTCATATTCGTCAATCTCAAATATCATCTCGACAAGCGCGTAATCCTCATCCGTCCGGATCATATCGGACGATATCTTGGCGCCGAGAGCTATGTTAATCGAACCAACAATCACAGATTTTCCGACGCCTGTCTCACCCGTGAGGATATTAAGCCGTTTTCCGAAATCTATCTCTATATCCTCGACAATTGCAAGATTTTTCACATGTAAATGTGTCAACATATAGTTCTATTATCCTTTCCTCACAGCCTTTATGACAGAGCCGATTTTCGGAGTCGTACCATAGAGAAGTACGCCGACACGATATATCTTCGCTGAAACAACGCCGACCACTGCCACAGAGCCGATTAAGATAACAATGGACGCTGCAATCTCATACCACGGCACGGTACTCATAGCGATGCGGGTAAACATAGCCATTGACGACGTAAACGGTATAAAGGAGCACACTTTCATCAATACCGTGTCAACTGTTCCCGAAGCAAATGAGAACATTACCACCATAAATGCAATAATAAACAACATTGTTATAGGCATGACCGATGTATTGATATCCTCAAGCTTTGACACCGTTGAGCCTATTGCGCCGTACAGAAATGCATATATAAAAAATCCAAGCACAAAGAATATGAACATAAAGCCGAGAAGCGAAAGAGGCATATCGAATATGGAGCCTACAATCATATTATCAGCCCAATAGGACTTATTGATATTAAAGAAAAGGAATGCTGCGCCAAATACGGCGACAAGCTGAATCAGTCCCGCAAGACATGACGCTATAACCTTTCCAAACATCATACTCACAGGCTTTGCGCTCGTAATCAAAAGCTCCATTGCACGCGAGCTTTTCTCGGAAGCAACATTAGTCGCAACCATCTGTCCATAGAGAAGAATGACCATATACAGGGCAAAAATCATTATATACGTATAAAAATAATTCTGCATCTGGTCTACTCCGAGATTTTCGGTTGTTCCCTCAATCTGCACGCCCATAATCTCCCTGGCGCCCTCCATCGTCATACCGTTTTCAACCATCGAATTCATCTGATATACGCTCTTTAAAGCTTCGTTTGCCACCGACGTCTTAGAATCGTATATAGACAGATTATCCACATAGTAGGTGTATGAAGTTTCTCCTGTCATGACAAATGCGCACTCAGCTTCTCCCGATATTATTTTATCCTTGACTGCGTCCGTATTTTCCTCGGTAAGCTGCACGTCATAGTCTGCAAAGGAATTGACAAATGCCTCCAACACCATGTCGGACTGTTCAGACTGTTCGGTTTTCACAAGCATCACAGCCTGTTTTTTCTGCGCGTCGTCCCCGCCGTCTTCCGATTGGAATACATGCATTACCCTTGGAAAGAACATAATTCC
>JAAVXK010000030.1 GCA_022790615.1 Lachnospiraceae bacterium | reverse complement strand
GCGTAAGCGCTGTTGTTAAGGGCGTCCACGGCGATATAATGCAGGGAGATAAAAAGTTTCTTGACGTTCTTCTTCGTATGGGCTGTGAGGTGAAGGAAACGCCCGCAGGAATTATGGTAAAAGGAAATGACAGGCTCCGGGGAATCGACGTTGATATGAGTGATTTTTCGGACCAGACTATGACGCTTGCGGCAATAGCTCCGTTTGCCGACGGAGAGGTAAATATACGTAACGTAGGACATATAAGGAATCAGGAGTCGGACAGGCTCGCGGCTATAGATACCGCGCTTAAGAATATGGGCGTGGAAACAAAGTTAAGAGAAGACGGCATATTAATCCGGCCGTCAAAGCCGTCTGCCGCGCATATAGAGACATTTGAGGACCACAGAATGGCAATGGCGTTCGCCGTTACCGGAACGGTATACGGCAATATTCATATATGTAATCCAAACTGTTGTGAGAAGACATTTCCAGAGTTCTTTAATATTCTGGATTCAATAACGGATATGGAGGGATAGCGTAAAAATAGAATTTTTATTGCTATTCGTGCCTAAGTGAAGGGAAAGGAATGAGTGATTAAAATGAAAAAGATCATTGAGTTGATTGGAGAACAGGTTACATCCGCGTTTGAGAAAGCGGGATACGACGGCGGACTGGGAGCTGTGAATCTATCAAACAGGCCGGATCTGTGCCAGTACCAGTGTAACGGGGCTATGGCGGCGGCTAAGAAGTATCACAAAGCGCCTATAGCGATTGCGGGCGACGTAGTGGAACTGTTAAAGGGTAATATAATATTTGAGAGCGTGGAAGCCGTTCCTCCGGGCTTTATTAATATAACGCTTTCACCGTCTTATATTGCAGGGTATATACAGAACATGTCGGAGGATGACAGATTCGGGTGTAATGAGACGGAACATAAAAAGACAATCGTTATAGATTACGGCGGACCGAATGTTGCCAAGCCGCTTCATGTCGGACATCTCCGCTCCGCAATAATAGGCGAGAGCATTAAAAGAATCGCCAGATATATGGGAAATCATGTAATCGGCGATGTGCATCTGGGAGATTGGGGATTGCAGATAGGACTGATAATAACGGAGCTTAGGGCGAGAAGTCCAAAGCTGCCATACTTCGACGAGGGGTTTGACGGTGAATACCCCGCTGAGGCTCCATTTACGATGAGCGAGCTCGAACAGATATACCCGTATGCGAGCGGATATTCAAAGGAACATCCGGAATACCTTGCGGCGGCCAGACAGGCAACCGCTGACCTCCAGGCGGGAAACAAAGGCTATAATGCGCTCTGGAAACATATTATAGACGTATCGGTTGCTGATATAAAGAAAAATTATGAAAAACTAGACGTTTCATTTGAACTTTGGAAAAAGGAAAGCGATGTTCAGCAGTATATTCCGGACATGGTACAGATGATGAAGGACAAAGGTTATGCGTATGAGAGCGAGGGCGCCCTTGTCGTTGACGTAAAGGAAGATACAGACATGAAAGAAATGCCGCCGTGCATACTGCTTAAGTCGAATGGGGCGACGAATTACGAGACGACGGACATTGCGACTATATTGGAAAGAAAGAAGCTTTTTAACGCGGATGAGATCATATATGTTGTCGATAAGAGACAATCCCTTCATTTTGAGCAGGTATTCCGCTGTTCAAGGAAAACCGGCATTGCCGACGATAGTACCGGGCTTACGTTTGTAGGATTCGGAACGATGAACGGAAAGGACGGAAAGCCTTTCAAGACAAGGGACGGCGGCGTACTCAGGCTTGAAACGCTTATATCCGACATAAATGAAGCCGTCTATAAGCGTATAATGGAAAACCGCGAGATGGATGAAAACGAGGCGCGCGGCATAGCGGAAAAAGTCGGTCTGTCGGCAATAAAATACGGTGACTTATCGAATCAGGCGTCTAAGGATTATATATTTGACGTCGACAGATTTACTTCATTTGAGGGAAATACCGGCCCCTATATTCTCTATTCCATTGTCAGGATAAAATCGGTGCTTGCAAAATATGCCGAATCCGGAAACAGTATGGATAGCGCACGGAACATTATTGCACCTGCTAATAAAAGCGAGACGGATTTGATGTTGGCGCTTCTTAAATATTCAGACGTTATAGAACAGGCTTATAATGACAATGCGCCGCATAAAATATGCCAGTTTATTTATGAGGTCGCGGATGCATTTAACGGCTTCTACCATGAGAACAGGATTCTCGCACAGGAAGATTCGGAGAGGAAAGAGTCGTGGATTAGACTTCTTGTACTCGTCAAAAATATACTTGAACAGTGCATTAATCTGCTTGGATTTGAAGCTCCCGAGCATATGTAATTTGATTTACACGATTGTGACTCAGACGTATAGAGATAACAATCACGCGTTTAGAATCCACTGTTATTTGCGTGATGGTGCAGCAGACGCATAGTCTTGGCTGCACATCTGACTTTGAAGAAAGGAAGCTGTGATATCGTATGAATGCATATATGGACAAAATAATTGTATACAGAAAGTCTGTTAACGAGGGACTTCTAAAAGAGATGAGCGGTATATTCAGGGAATTCAAGGGCGGCAGCTTTGATTCCCAAAAACTTGTCGAGAGGATATACACCCAGATTAACGCGCTGCTCGATATAGCGACAGACTATGGATTTGACGACAATCTGTGGAAAAGCTATATAGCATACATACTTGCAATGAGTGAGAATCCGTTTACAATCACATGCGAGAAGCAGGGCGCGCAGGACGGAACGGTAAATGAATTCGTAAAGGACGACCTTGTATGTTTCCACGAGATGTTAAATTACGACTTTACTGAGATAGAGAAAGCCCTTTCCATCGACTGTTTCAGCCGTATTACGCATTATCATTCGCTTGTGAAGGCCGAGAGGAGATTTAACAAAAGCGTTAGCGACGCGGTGAAACTGCTCGCGGGCAGACTGGGGAAGAGCAGGGATGCGGATGATTTGTATAACATAGTCACCGACTTTTACAGGGAACGCGGCGTCGGCAAATTTGGACTGAATAAGGCGTTCAGGATTAAAAAGGATGCGGACGAGGTGCGGCTTGTTCCGATAACAAACACTTCAGACGTTAAGATGGACGATATAATCGGATATGAGAATCAGAAAAAGAAGCTCATAGAGAACACCGAGGCGTTTGTAAGAGGCGGCAGGGCAAACAATGTTCTTCTGTGCGGCGAGAGCGGCACGGGCAAATCTACGAGCATAAAGGCGCTGCTCAATGCGTTCTATGACAGGGGGCTTCGTATGATTGAAATATACAAGCACCAGTTTAAGGATTTGTCCAGGGTGCTTGAGATGATTAAAGACCGCAATTACAAATTCATCATATATATGGACGACCTGTCATTCGAGGAATTTGAGATAGAATACAAATTCCTCAAAGCAGTCATAGAGGGCGGACTGGAGACAAAGCCCGACAACGTATTGATATACGCGACGTCTAATAGAAGGCATCTCATAAGGGAGACATGGAAAGACCGCGCGGACAGGGACGAGGAGCTTCACACGAGCGATACAATGCAGGAGAAGCTATCCCTTGCGGCAAGGTTTGGCCTTACCATCTATTATGGCAGGCCCGAGAAGAAAGAATTTGACGCCATTGTAAAGGGAATAGCGTCAAAATATCCGGAGCTTAACCTTACCGAGGAAGAACTGCTGCTTGAGGCCAACAGGTGGAGCTTAAGGGGCGGAGGCTTCTCGGGGCGCGTTGCCGAGCAGATGATTATATCAAAGCTGGACGGCGCGCACTAACGACGCTGTTCATTGCCGTAAGCGTCACAGCATCGACGCAACCCTGTTAACAACCTTGTCCATTAGCGCGGCGTAGTCCGCGCTATTTTCATAAAACTTCTTATCAAGAAAGAACTCGGATGCATACACGGCCTGGGAGACAAGCATATCAAGTCCGGCTGCCGCGGTCATGCCGAGTTCTTTCGCCTGTTTGAGAAGCTTTGTCTCTGCCGGATTGTATATGATGTCGATAACGGCGCCGCACTGCTTAAAGCGGGAAAGGTCAACCGGTGAAGCGTCTGTGGCCGGGTACATTCCTACAGGGGTCGTATTTACGATTACATCCGCGTCCGAGTGGCGGCTGAAGGCTTCGTCATACGTTATGGAATCGTCTGCCTGCTTATGGTATACGTTATGAATGCTTGCGGCGCCAACGGATTTGAGTACGGCAGTTACGGCCTTTGAAGCGCCCCCGCGTCCGAGTACAAGTACTTTCTTTCCGCCTATATCTATATTATATTTATTTACTGTGTAAAGGAATCCTGCAAAATCTGTGTTATGTCCTGTCAGTTTTCCGTTATGATTCACTATCGTGTTAACCGCGCCTATACTTTTTGCATTGTCGTCAATCTCGTCGAGGTATTGCATGACGTCCTGTTTGTAAGGGATTGTAACGTTAATTCCCTTAAAGTCCCTTTCCTTCATAAATGTTTCGAGTTCTTTTTTTGGAATCTCTACAATGTCGTATGTATAATCTGCAATCATTTCATGAATCACTTTTGAATAGCTGTGCGAAAGCTTTTCGCCGATAAGTCCGTAGTTCATAGAAGTACCCCTTTATAAGTTTTTGTAAGTTTCGTTTTTAGAGCGTGTCTGAAATAATAATAACATAAATTTATTTTTTTGTGAATATTGACCCGGCCCGGACATATATTAGATTAACGGGAGGAATGTAAAATGGACAAACAGGATGAGATACTCAGAATATTGCCGCTGGAGATAAGGAAGGTTATAAAGGGGCTTGGACTCTCGTTTGACAGCGTGCAGGAGATACGGATAAGGGTGAACGCACCGCTCTTAATCCTATATAAAGGCAGGGAGATTGACGCGGGCTATACATATGACAGAATGAAGTATAAGCAGGGGCTGCGGATAAGATTAAAGGACATAAGGGAAATGATGGAGCTGATTTGCGAGCATTCCGCGTACGCCTTTGAGGAGGAAATGCGACAGGGTTATGTCACGATTGAGGGCGGGCACAGGATAGGAATCGCGGGAAAAACGATTCTGTGTAACGGAAGCATAAAAAATATGAAGCATATATCGTGTCTCAACATAAGAGTTGCCGGGCAGATGGTCGGATGTGCGGATGATATTGTAGGACAACTTATACAGAACGACGGAGAACATTTCGGCAGGATATATCATACGCTCATTTTGTCGCCGCCGGGAGGCGGTAAGACGACGCTTCTTCGGGATATCATCAGACAGCTCTCAGCCGGAAACATTCGCGGAAGGTTCAGGTATGCGGGTATGAACGTCGGAGTTGTGGACGAGCGCTCTGAGATATGCGCGTGTTATCTCGGAGTTCCGCAAAATGACGTGGGGCCGCGGACCGATGTGCTCGACGGATGCCCGAAGGCCGAGGGAATGATAAGGCTTGTGCGTTCCATGTCTCCGGACGTGATTGCAGTTGACGAGATTGGCGCAAAAAGAGATTACGAGGCGATAGAGTATGCCCTCACATGCGGCTGCGGCATAATAGCGACAATCCACGGCAGGAATATAGATGATTTGAGAAATAATCTTTATTTAAAAAAATGCTTTGACGACGGAATGTTCGAGCGGATTGTAATACCGGGCGGAGCGTCCGGAAAGGGTAACAGAATCTACAATGAGAAGGGGGTGCTTTTGTATGGACATGGTTAAGATACTCGGAGTTGTTTTTGTACTTGCAGCCTGTTCGATGATTGGGGTGGCAGCGGGTGAGAGACAGAAGGAGCACATAAACGTACTTATGTCTCTAAAGAGGTGCCTTCTTACTGTCAAGGGTGAGATAGCATATGCGTATACGCCCCTAAGCGAGATATTTACCATTCTTTCAGAAATGGGAAGCGAATGCTGGTCGGTTTTTTTTGCTCAGGTTTTGGACGAACTTGCCGATAAGTCGCAGGAAGATATGAGCAATCTTTCGCAGATATGGGAAAAAGTATGCAGAGATTCGGATGTGTGCAGCAATATGAGTCACGAGGAACTCGATGAACTTGTAAGGTTCGGAAGTATGCTAGGAACATCTGACAGGGACAGCCAGATAAGCAGAATCGAGCTGTTCATAGATAACATAAACGACAGGATACATTATCTCCAGAAACATATTTATGAGAAAGTCAGATTGTGCCGCGTCCTTGGCGTAACGGCAGGATTGTTAATAACAATACTAATTGTATGAGGTATGGGATATGTCAATTAGCTTAATATTTAAAATTGCCGCGGTTGGAATACTTGTGTCGGTATTAAGCCAGGTGCTCAAGCACTCCGGCAGGGAGGAGCAGGCTTTTCTTACAAGCCTGGCCGGGCTTATACTCGTTCTGCTGTGGATAATACCGTACATAGCGGAGTTGTTTGAAACCATACAGGAGTTGTTTTCATTATGATTAAGATAGCGTCTATTGGAATAATAACGGTTATTCTCGCAGTGTTCTGCAAAGGAATAAAAAATGAATATGGAATATATCTTGCGATAGCCGGGTGCGTTATGCTTCTGTATCTGGCAGTAAACAGGCTTTCCGGCATAGTTGACATAATAAGCAGCTTTAAGGGTTATATTACAATCGATAATCTGTATATTGTAATACTTCTAAAGATGCTTGGAATTGCGTTTGTCGCCGAAGTTTCCGCGGCAATATGCAGGGATGCGGGCTATTCGTCTGTCTCGTCGCTTGTGGAGCTGATTGGAAAGCTTAGCATACTGCTTACGAGCGCGCCTATACTCGAAGCGCTTTTAGATACGGTTTTTTCGATTATATGACTTGATACATGCGTCAAAAGGCCGGGCATTGCGCGCCTGCACGCAAAAGATATCTGACATTTGTGATATAGCGGGGTGATTTTGTGGAGGATATAAGCGGAATTGATTTTAGCGCGGTAGATGAGATAGTTGGCAGGGTAAACGCAGGAGGCTACTCTTTCAGCGATTACGTAGGAATGATAGTTTCAGACGGAGGCGGGGTAAATTACAGGACGATTGCAGACAATATCTTTAACACGCTTCGTTTTGAGCTGTCGGACGTCAAGACGCTTCTTGCAGAAATGATATTTATTGTTATAGTGGCGGCGGTATACGTTAACATTTCGAGGACATTCAGAAGCAGGCAGGTTTCTGAGACCGGATTTTACATAACGTACATGTTTTTGTTCATGTTACTTGCCGTAAGTTTTGGAAAGCTTTATGAGATGGCGGAACAGACGATGGGCGTGCTGCTCTCCTATATGCAGGCGCTTGTACCGGCATTTTTCCTGACAGTGTCGTATGTTTCAGGCGGGGCCGCGTCGGTTACGTTTTACCAGGAAGCCCTTATACTTATAACGCTGGTTGAGGCGGTTCTGTTAAAAATATTCCTGCCGCTTATTAACGTATATTTTGTGTTTGCGCTTGTGAATCCGCTCTTGGAGGAGGATTTGTTTTCAAATATGCTTGAGCTGTTAGACAAGCTTATATCATGGGGTATTAAGTCGATGTTTGCGGTTGTCGCGGGAATCGGCGCAATCCAGAGTTTGATTATTCCCGTTGCGGGAAATATAAGGAACGGAGTCGTAATTAAGCGGGCGTCGTCCATACCGGGCGTCGGAGGGAGCGTCAGCGCGGTCATGGAATCGGTGCTTGGCGCGGGTGCGATTATTAAAAATGCCGTTGGCGCCGCGGGACTCATTGCGATTGTAATAATATGCGCGTACCCGGTCTTAAAACTTATGACGTACGCCGTGCTGTATCATGCCGGCGCTGCGTTTTCACAGCCGGTGGCGGGAGACAAGAGGATGCCGTCGTGTATGGTTGCCGCGTCGCGTGCGGCAAGGCTCATGCTTATGGTGGTGGGTATGTCCGCCGTGCTGTTCATGCTTACGATTGCCGTTGTAACGCTGGCTACGGGAAGAGGGTACTGATATGGATGTTCTTTTGGGAATGGTGAGAAATGTATGCGCATTTGTACTGCTTACGACGGTTGTTAACAATCTCATGCAGGGAAGCGTCTACAGGAAATACATCCGGTTTTTTGTCGGTATAGTGATGCTTGTCCTCGTAATCAATCCGATTATGTCTATTTTATCAATGGATGTAAGCTTTCAGGACAACATATCAAAATACATAGAGGATGCCGGAAGGTACGAGATATATGAGGAAATTAAAATGGGTGAGATAAATGCGGCGAACGATATAATGCAGGAATATGAGAAATCGCTTGACAGGTCGCTTGAGGCGCTCGTAAAAAAACACAACATGTATGTCGTCGACAGTAAGTGGGATATAGCGGACGACTATTCGGAAGATAATTTTGGCGATATAGAGGGCGTGGAAGTCAGAGTGTCCGCGTCTGGGAAAGTGGATGTCGGCGATATTAGTATCGACGAGGATGGAAATGTCGATATGTCTGCGGGAACAGGCAGTTCAGAGAAAAAACTGGCTGATAAACTCTGTGAGGAGATTGCGGAGACATTAAACATAGGGAGGGAGTGCGTGCGCGTTGAAGTTCTTATCTAAAATTGGGGTATGGAAGCTTGGCCTCGTTGTAGTAGCAGGGGTGCTATTGATAGGACTGTCTGCAAAAGATTTTATGGATATGGGAAAAGAAAAACAGATAGTAAGCACGGATACGGGCAATGACGTTTCAGATGAAGATTCAAGCCGGTATATAAGGATGATGGAAAACAGACTTAAGTCCGTACTGTCAAAGGTCGAGGGGGTAGGAGACGCTAACGTAATGATAACGCTTGCGTCCTCGTCGGAGAAGGTACCCCTTAAGGATATACCGAAAAGCAGCGAGATTACAAATGAAACCGCTGAGAACGGTACTGTAAAGCAGCAGACAAACAGCCGCAGCGAGGAGAGCACGATATATTCCGAGGAAGGAAAAGGAAAAGTACCGTATGTGGTTAAGGAAATTGAACCAAAGATTCTTGGCGTCGTCGTAGTGAGCGAGGGCGGCGATAATCCGGCCGTAAAAAAAGAAATTATTGAGGCAGTTCAGGTATTATTTGGAATTGAGGCACATAAGATAAAAGTAATGAAACATCAATAAATATTGTAGCAGGAGGATGTGTATTGAAAAAGATATTTGGAAAGAATCAGGTAATCATAACGGCTCTTGCAGTGATGATAGCGGTTGCCGGTTACCTGTCGGTTACACAGGATAAATCAAATGAAGTTGCAAATTTTGGGGAAAATCAGACAGACGACGGTACGGATGACGCTTCAAAACTTGACGAGGCCTCTACGGATGGTACGCTCTTCGATATTTCAGACGAGGACATTGCGCAGATAGAAGGCGGTTACCAGTTATCCGACAATGGGGACATCGTTACCGGTGATACGGATAATTCTGTAACCGATATAGCCCAGTCGGACGCGTCCAAGGAAGATAATACGGCGGCTCCTGACAATTCAGGCGCGCCGCAGGACAGCGAAGCCGGAGTTAATTCGGCCGGCGAAGCCGTGCTTGTGTCAAGTACTATAGGAGCCGAGTATTTTGATGCGGCAAAGCTTTCAAGGGAGCAGACGCGCTCAAAGAATAAGGAGATTCTTATGGAGCTTGTAAACAGCGCTACAACGACGGACGCCCAGAAAGAGAAAGCCGTCGGCGAGGTTATAGAACTAACGTCAAACCTTGAGAAAGAAACAGCGGCCGAGAATATGCTTGAAGCAAAGGGCTTCGGCGACTGTATTGTGAACATAGTGGAGGGCAAGGTCGACGTCATAGTGAACGCCAATAACCTGACCGAAAAGCAGATTGCACAGATAGAGGACGTTGTAAAGAGAAAGACCGACGTGACTGCGGAGAATATAGTAATAACACCCGTTGGGGTTACACAGTGAAGTAAAATTAAAAATAATGGATTCGCTTTTTATGATTGACAGGCGATTGCGAAACGAATGGAAATTTGAAAAAATGTTTTGCAACCGCCTGATTTTATGATTAAGAATTATATTTTTAATATTTAATCGACTTTTGGTATCTTAGAAACTGAATGGCGAATGTACCGAACATAACCAGGTACACAATGCCAAGCGCCGCAAATATTCCCGCCAATATATTCCCATAAGAATTGTTAAGATGAAATTGAAACAACAGCTGTGGAATGATGACGCAGAAAAACACAACGATGCATGGTATGATACGTCCCTTAAACACCCGCTTCATAAAATCCAGTCTGGAGGAATCGTCACAGAAAATTTCCTCGTCGCCGTCCATTTCCGATGCGGCTTTTCTGAAATAGCTGTATCCTGTATAATCTTGTAAGTACTCCCATCCGCAGTCACGGAACATCCGGACATATTCGGTTTTATGCGCTCTGCCGTCGGGATTAAAATCAAGCTGATACACCACGTCTTCCGGCTGGCATTTTTCAAAATGATAGCATATGAGGGCGTCCAGCCTTGTAAATTTCCATCCGTCGTTATGCTGTTGCCTGAGAAATTCCTGTTCCTGTTTCCACTGCGTAATCGTAAAAAAACGAAATTTAATTTTTTTGTCGTTCATTTTCCCGTACCTCCTTCATAGTGCGGTATAGGCGCTCAATTCGTTTCATTTCCAATTCCAGAACCTGGGTTCCCAAATCCGTGATACAATACAGTTTTCTCTTATCTTCTTCCCGAACAAAACGAATCAGTCCGTCTTTTTCCATTTTTGAAAGACTTCCGTACATGGTTCCGGGGCTGAGCTTTATTTCCCCCCGTGTCAGGGCCTCGACTTTCTGAACGATACCGTAACCGTGCATTGTTTCCCGCAGGCATAATAGAATGTAAAATCCCGTTTCCGTCATGGGTGCGTATACTTTCCTGATGTGCGCGTCCATGTAACCACCTCTCTATTCGGTGCGATATATCGCACTGCAATATACAGTATAGCACTGCGATATATATTTGTCAACTTGGAAAATACGCAAACGGGTTTATCAGATATTTATCAGACGCGCAGGCTCGGGTGAACCCTGAAACGTGCAAATTATACTCAAAAAATTGCAAATTGTACCAAATATAAATATTTATAAATTATCTGTGTTATTATAGGCGTGTCAGTAATACGGAATACTGCAAATACTGCATGAGAATATTTGTTTCATTTAAAGATAAGATGAGGAAAATGAAGAAAAACACAGATTGCCGCGTGTAGTCGAAGAAAACAGGAATGTTTTGTAATGCGGTGTTTTAAGGAGTGCGGGTCAGCGGGAGTGCCCGGATAATGAACGGAGGTAAAAGACAATGAAGACGGCATATGATGACAGATATGAAATAATTATAGAATACGATATAAACTTTGGCAAAAAAGTAACCTGTTTTACAATTGTATAGTTTGCTGTATTTGTGTATAATATGATAAAAACGTAAATCTATCACTTATATTATTGTAAAGTAAGGCAGAGGGTATGGAACAAAACCCGTTTGAGGAATATGACATATGAAAATTAACCCGGACGTGTTTTGCTATGTTAAGACTAACTGCAATTCAAGTGGAGGCGATTTGTCCTTATCAGATAATAATAGTATTTGATAATGGTGAAAAAAAGTTTTGATGTTGAACCGTATATAAAAGGTGAATTGGATTTACTGAATCAGCTAATTTGGTTTTGAGGTGAAATAATATGGATAATGACGGGAAAGAAAAAGAATCGGGCGCTGCAATATATGAATTTTATAAAAGCATCATAGAACAGGACTTATGTTCAATTGTAATTTGCAATCTTAAACATGAAATTATATACATGAATCCGGCAGGGGCAAAGAAATATGCAAAGTGGGGCGGCAATGAGCTTGTCGGACGTAGTATCATGGACTGCCACAATGAGGACTCCAGAGAGAAGATGCGGCAGATTGTCGAATGGTTTTCGGAGGCTTTGGACCACAATATTGTATACATTTCTTATAACGAAAAGCAGAACAGGGATGTTTACATGGTGGCCCTGCGTTCGGGAGGTAAGCTGATTGGATATTATGAAAAGCATGAGTTCAGGAACAGGGAGACGATGAAGCTGTATGATTTGTGGTAGGAAAATGATTTTTTAGTTTCAAAGGTGATAATATGCAGATTTTTGTAGATGCGGACGCATGTCCCGTAGTTCATATAGTGGAAACAATGGCAAAAAAATATGGCGTCGCTGTAAAATTACTTTGCGATACAAATCATATTCTGACTTCGGATTACAGCGAGGTGATTGTAGTCGGGGCCGGGGCTGACGCTGTTGATTATAAACTGATAAGTATCTGTCATGCAGGAGATATTGTTGTTTCCCAGGATTACGGGGTTGCGGCTATGGCGCTTGGAAAGGGCGCATACGCCATTCATCAGTCGGGAAAATGGTATACGGATGATAATATCGACGGTATGCTGATGGAAAGGCATATGAATAAAAAGGCAAGGCGCAGCGGTTTGAAAGGCCATATAAAGGGACCGCGAAAAAGAACAGAGGAAGATGATAACAGATTTGCGGAGAGCTTTGAAAAGATGCTCCGTCAGGCTAAGAAGGATAGAGAGGTGCCGGAATGAACT
This sequence comes from Lachnospiraceae bacterium, assembly GCA_022790615.1. Taxonomy (GTDB): domain Bacteria; phylum Bacillota; class Clostridia; order Lachnospirales; family Lachnospiraceae; genus V9D3004. Next base: position 21,989 of record JAAVXK010000030.1, on the reverse strand, counting down.
TAATAAGAACTGTCAGGGGAGATATTACAACAATCACGGATGTTCAGGCAATCGTAAATGCCGCCAACAACTCACTTTTGGGCGGAGGCGGTGTTGACGGCGCTATTCACAGGGCTGCGGGTCCCGAACTTTTAAAGGAGTGCCGGAAACTTTGCGGCTGTGAAACAGGGCAGGCAAAGATTACCGGGGCATACAATCTTCCGTGCGACTATGTAATTCATACCGTGGGACCAGTCTGGAGAGGCGGGAGCAATCAGGAGCCTGAGCTTCTTGCCGCCTGCTATAATAATTCCATGCAGCTTGCGCTTGAACATGGAATAAGAACAATTGCATTTCCGTCTATATCCACCGGAGTATACAGTTTTCCGGTTGAATCAGCGGCAAAAATTGCCGTTAACACAGTAAGAGAATTTTTAATGAAGCATGGGGATAGTTTCGACCTTGTAGAATGGGTATTATTTGATTCTAACACTGAAAGCGTGTATAAGGCGGAAGTTGATAAGTTGTGTGCAAACTAAGAATATAAAATATGGGAGAATTAGCTACAGCAGCGTAAACTTATTTTTCTGAAAAACCAACAGTCCGTCGTCCCGCATTTTGCACAGTTCGTTCGACATTGCGCTCCTATCCACCGATAGAAAATCAGCAAGCTGCTGACGGTTAAACGGAATGGTAATTGAGCTGCTGTTTTGTTTTTTTGCCTCTTCTGACAGGTAAGAAACCAGTTTTTCACGGGTGGAGCGTTTTGACATGTGTCCAAGTTTCTGTATAAGCTTTCTGTTTTTTTCAGATATTACAAAGAACAGATTTTGAATTAACGTCTTGTGAAAGCGGCATGCGGACGGGCAGGCCGTTAATATTTTTTGCAAATCGAAAAATATGACCGCGCAGTCCTCCAGTGCGACGACATCATTTAATATCGGGCCGCTTTCAGGCGGTACATAAGCTTCCCCAAACATTTCTCCTGCTTCGATTATATTGACAATACTGCGGTTGCCCCAAAAATCATCGCGTCTTATGTGGATTTTGCCCTTCACTAATATGGGAATAAAATTCACTTTGTCGCCCTGTCTGAATATATATTCATCTTTTTTATAAGCGCGGGTTTTTGCTGAGAGACAATCAAGCATTCCTACAACTTCTTCACCGCTTATCCCGGCGAACAAACGCGTAGTTGTAAGAACAGAAACATATTCTTTCATAAAATCCTCATTTCGTTGTAAAAACAACATAATATTTTTTGTAATTATAGTATAGTGTAGACACAAAAGCAAGAAAAAACACCGAGTAAATAGGGTGAAAAAAATTATAGAAGAAAGGATATATTGCAAACACACATCTTTTCCTCTTTGTGTTTGCGCCTCAAATAAAAATGCAAGCATTTTTGCCTGAGGCTTGGTACAAACTATGATTAGAAAAATAATTAAAATTGATGAAGATAAATGTAACGGCTGCGGTGCATGTGCGGCTGCATGCCATGAAGGCGCGATTGAGATGATAGACGGGAAAGCAAAGCTTACGCGCGAGGATTATTGCGACGGTCTTGGCGACTGTCTGCCTGCATGTCCCGCGGACGCTATTTCATTTGAAGAACGGGAGGCTCCTGCTTATGACGAGAAAGCAGTGCTTGCAGCGAAACGGAAAAATGCAGGTAATGATATGACGGGTCATAGTAATACCCAGAATAACAATACCAGTGGGAAGCTTCCGTGCGGATGTCCCGGAACAAGCGCAAAGACTATTATGAGAAATGAAGCTGAGTTAAAGGCTTCCCGCGCTGTACTGCCCGTAGAAAGCTGGTTGATGCAGTGGCCCGTACAGATAAAGCTTATGCCGGTTAACGCTCCGTATTTTGAAAATGCCGATTTGCTCATTGCCGCCGACTGCACGGCTTATGCTTATGGAAATTTTCATAACGAATTTATCAGAGACCGTATTACGCTTATCGGATGTCCGAAACTTGATGAGGGTGATTATACTGACAAGCTGACTGCAATCATTGCTAACAACAATATTAAGAGCGTTACAATAGTAAGGATGCAGGTACCCTGTTGCGGAGGTCTTGAGAGAGCTGCTACACAGGCGCTTAAAAACAGCGGAAAGTTTATTCCGTGGAGGGTTGTGACCGTATCGACGGATGGAGAGATAGTGTAAGATAATAATATAAATATATCCAAAACTTACAATAAAATTACAATAATAAGGAAAAATGTATTGCAATATATTAAACCTTATAATATAATAATAAAACCGAACAAGTTCTATTGTAAATTATATATAAACAGTTATTAAATAAGAGATGGAAAGGAGGCAGATTTTTTTATTGGGGGAATCGTATGTGATATATTGTTTATATATTTTACAATAGAAAGGCGGAAAATTTAATTTTAAGGAGGTTTTTATTAAATATGGGGTTTAAAGTTAATAAAGTAGTACGTACAGTATTGGCGGGTGCATTATGTATGGCTATGGCGCTTGGCATTTTTATGGGTAATGCCAAACCGGCGCAGGCAGCCGGTGATGCCGTAATCAATATATCGGCGAAGCATCAGGAGATACGTGGTTTTGGCGGTATGAATCATCCTTCCTGGGCGGGGGACCTGACGGTTTCACAGCGGGAAACCGCTTTTGGAAACGGTGAGAACCAGTTGGGGTTATCTGTTCTAAGGATATATATTGATTCGAACAGCAACAACTGGTACAAGGAAGTAGCTACCGCTAAGGCGGCGATTGCGAAAGGCTGTATTGTTTTTGCTACGCCGTGGAATCCGCCGGACAGCATGATAGAGACGTTCAACCGCAACGGCGATACGAAGGCAAAGCGTTTGCGATACGACAAATATGGAGAATACGCGAAGCATCTTAATAACTTTGTTACATACATGAAGAATAATGGAGTGAACCTATATGCAATTTCTATGGCAAATGAGCCTGATTACGGCCACGACTGGACATGGTGGACGGCAAGCGAGATTTTAACATTCCTTAAATATTATGCCGGTTCCATTAATTGCCGGCTGATTGCTCCGGAATCGTTTTCATACAATAAGAACATGTCTGACCCGATACTGAATGACCCGCAGGCTCTCTCTAACATAGAAATATTAGGAACCCATCTATACGGTACGAGCTTTAATAATTTTGCATATCCTCTCTTCCAGCAGAAAGGCGGCGGAAAAGAACTGTGGATGACGGAAGTATATTATCCGAACAGTAATGCCAATTCTGCTGACTTATGGCCGGAGGCTCTCGGTGTTTCAGAGCACATCCACAAAGCCATGGTAAATAATCTGCAGACGTATGTTTGGTGGTACATCCGCAGAAGTTACAGCCCGATGAAAGAGGATGGAACCATCAGTAAACGTGGTTATTGTATGGCTCAGTATTCGAAATTTGTACGTCCCGGTTACCGCAGAGTATCTGCGACGGAAAATCCAAACAATGGGGTATATGTGTCTGCGTATACCGGGGACGGAAAAGCAGTTATTGTAGCGGTAAACAAGGGTGCGGCAGTCAGTCAGAAGTTCACAGTAAATGGACAGAATATAACGAAAGTAGACCGTTACCGCACATCTGCAAGTGAAAATCTGGCAAAGACTTCGAACCTTGCGCTTACAGACAACGGTTTTTGGGCTTATCTGCCGGAAAACAGCGTGTCTACATTTGTATGCAGTCTGAAAAACGGCTCGGTTTCAACATCGGCTCCGTCAAACGGTTGGTATTATATTAAAAACCCTGCTTCTGGGAAATATCTCCAGGTAACCGGAAATGTCGGCGAAGCCGGACAGAACGTTGAGGCTGGGTATAAGACCGGCGCACTCGGACAAAGATGGTATCTGAACAAACTTGACAACGGATACTTTACACTTTCAAGTGCGCTTGGCAATTTCATGCTTGACGTAAGCTGCGCAGGCACCGAAGATAATACCAATATCGGAATATATCACGCATACAGCGGCGACGCACAGCAGTTCTCATGCAAGGCGGCGTCTACGGCCGGTCAGTTTGGTATTATGACGAAGGTTACGAACGGAAAGAGTGGTCTGCACCTGCGCGTGGCAGATAATACAAATGTTGTACAAAACGGATATTGGGAAGGTACGAACCAGGTATGGTCATTTGAACCTGTAGACTGATGGTTCATCTAAGTATTTGACTAATATTTTAACTAACAGTTTAACTTAGTGACGTATAGAGGGACAGTCCTGCCGGCAAATTTAGCGCCGGTGCAGCCTGTCCCTTTTTTGTAGCATTCAAAATAATAATTTTTACAGAGCACAATATGTTCCGATTTATCATAGTATATTTTTAGTTGCTTTGCATTCGTTTCCATATACCGGAATGGCACCTGATTTTTCTGTGGCGATAAAAACGAAATGGCAAGATATAAGGAGATACCGAATACTATTCGGGAAAAAGAATATAGATATGTTGACATCTCACACCGTGTATTTTATTATATAAATATAGTAAGTTACACAGTATAAATTTTGCAGTCAGGTATGCAGTCCGGGTCAATGAATACAGGAATAAAAAGTACTTTACTGTAAAACCGTTTCATGAAGGACAGCTTAAAGGAGGAGACCTATGATGAAAAAAAAGACGGCGCTGACAATTACAGCTTTGTCTGCATTATGTATGGCGTGCATGATAGTTTTGAACGCGGACGCGGTATCGGCAAAAAGAATTAATCTTTGTATGGGAGATACTTATCAATTGAAAGCCGGCAGGGATATCAAAGTGAAAATCAGCAACCCCGGGATTGTTAAGCATTTGAAAAAGGGGAAGGTGCGAGCGTTAAAGTGCGGAAAATGTACCGTAAAAGTTATAAAAGGCAAAAAGGTTAAGAAGTATTCATTTGTAATAAAGAAAAAAACAAGCAATAAGAAAGATAAAAAAAGAAACAGGAAAAACGCAGAATGGAATGGATTAAATACTCTCATTCCGGATAAGCAAAATCAGAATGCACAAACCCCAAATACACCGGTTCCGGATGTCACCGTACCGCCGGATAATGTCACCAAATATCCTGTTGGGGATGATAATGGCGCTATATTGGATGTGCCTATGACTGGTACGACTTATTATCGTGCCGAAACTCCGGAATCTATGATTCATTGGATGAACAGTCCCGACGCAAAGACGGTTAAGGACGGCGCATTTAAAAATATAGTGGAATTGTACAGTGACATCGGTTTTATCTGTGTTCCTTCCGTTCAGGCGGGGAACACGGGTATTTCTAAAGTGGAGGTCGGCTCCCGATATTCAACTATGACATTTTACTGCGGAGTCGGGAACAGCGTTTCCATTAATCCTTTGTCGGCGGAAGAAAAGGAGCTGTGCAATAATTCTGACGTTCTTCGCTTCTTAGCGGAAAAGCAGGGTATAATATTGAATGAGAACCAAAACATATATGAGGTGTTTGACGGAGTAGAGCAGAATACGGTTATAGGAACGAAGTGTTGGACGGAAGACAGTATTTTAGTGGATGGCAGCGAGACCCGGTGTCTGATGTGTACGAAAAAGTACAACGATGGAACAAATTTTTGTCAGAAAATGTTTGTGTATGACGGCTTCATAGTCTATATCAGTACATACAATGTGAATACGGATGACGCTGATTTTATGAAATCGGTTTCATTTACGAAGATGCAGATGAAGTGATAAGACAGTGAAAAACATTATAAGCCGACGGCTTATTCTTACAACTATACCCCGCAGCCTGCTGCGGGGTATAGTAATAAAGGAAGAAGACAGCGCTGTTATAACTTTTCTCATAATAATAAGGGGATTTTTGAGAATTTAAGAAATAATGTGAAGGGGTTTGAATATGGAAAAATACATGGTGGCTTATTTTATCGTAATAAATATAGCCGGGTTGTTTATAATGTGGCTTGACAAGTACAAGGCCAGGCACCACTTGTGGAGAATACCGGAGAAGACATTATTTTTTGTAAGCTTAATCGGTGGAAGCGTGGGAGCTATCTGCGGTATGTATATGTTTAGGCACAAGACAAAACACTGGTATTTTGTTATAGGTTTTCCTGTCATACTTATTGTCCAAATGGCGCTGGGGATATGGTTATATCGCAGATAGACAGGATAGATTCGGGTCCGGTGGGGATGGAGGCCGCCTTTACGAAAAAGAGGCCTTTTATATGGAAAAGGGTAAAAAGCGCCATACATATATGGTATGAAAATTAATCGTTTTGTGTTAATATAAAGATAAAAATACTTTGTGAGAACTGCACTCCGCCGGAGTGGAATAGGTTGTTTGCGGCAGCCCGCCGGAGGCGGAGAATCTCGCAGAGCGGGAGTCTTAATTCAATGGAGAGAGGGCAGGATAAAATATGGTTAAAAAAACAGTAAAAAAAGTGTTAAGCATTGTTCTTGCAGCTGCCATCGCGACGGCGATGGGCAATATGGCGGACAATACGGCCCGGACTGCAAAAAGGGCGTCGGTGTCTGCAAAGCAATTTGAGCTGAATAAGGGACAGAAAAAAACAATTAAAATTAAGAATAGGAAGAAGGGGGCGAAATATACGTTTCAGTCCTCGGCAAAGAAAATTGCAAAGGTTAATGCAAAGGGAATAGTGACCGCAGTTAGAGTCGGTACGGCTAAAATAACTGTGAAAGAGTCTTTCAGGGTTTCGGGTAAAAAGAGGACGAGAAAGATTGGAACTGTAAAAGTAAAGGTAAAAAATGAAACAAATAATCAGGTTGGGTCTGATAATCCGGTGATTCACGTACAGCCGTCCCAGACTCCGGTTCCGGTAATAACGCCTGCGCCATTACCGGATATTCCAACCACGGCTCCGACTCCTACTAACGCGCCGACATCCACTCCTGATGTGTATACGAAGGAACTCTTTCGTGTGAATGTGTCGAAGACGAAGCTTGCGTCTGTCGAAGGCAGTACATGTAAAGTTGACATGCAGTACTTTGAAGGCGGGGCGTCAGGAGAGTACTTCAATGGAAATGTATATAAGGAAAGCTCCAATGTAAGGAAGACATATAAAGACGGCAGAGTGACAAGCTGTGCAAGATATATTCTCAAAGGAAATGACGGCGAGGGCAGGGAATGTATGATATTCATTCAGGACGACGGCGTTATGAATGACGGTGTGACAGTAACGAAGCCCCTTATTCTCACGAACAGCCCGTCGCTTTCGTGGATAGAGAAAGCTGATATAGAGGGAAGAATTGTTACAGATGAAAACGGAGATACCGTCGTAAAATATATGTGGAATGAAGCGAATGATGAGGAAATCCTTCCGAAAGAACCTATAAGGCCTGATATGACAAAGGACTATACTAAAGAAATTTTTACTTTCTATATTGACATCGGGCCTTCCGATTCGGTTGCCGGGAACAGCGGCAGCGCCACAATGATTCACTTTACGGGCCGCGGAGAGTGCGATAACTTTAATGGAAAAGTGGTGGCGGACAGTGTTGATACGCGTCTCAAATTTCCGGGAATGGTAGAATCTCTCTCTGCCAGATATATTCTTGATGGAACGGACGCCGCAGGCAGGCCGTGCAGGGTGTATGTTGAGAATAACGGTATTGACGACAATGGAATGGTGACCGAGCCGGTAATAATAACGGACAGCCCTGATTACGCGTGGGTTGAGACGGCGCCGTTACACGGCACTGTAAGCTGGGAAAAAGGCCTTACAATCCATATGTGGACTGTCGATAATTAAAAAATATATACTTCGTAGTCTAAGGTTTCGTTAGTAAATTACAGATAGATGTAAAATGTGCTGCCGCAATAATATGTGACAGCACATTTTATGTATCATAATTTGACAAACTATTACTTTAAATTTTGAGTTCTTAAGAGGCTGATTTGATACAAGCAGCGTGTATCTTCCACAGAATCAATAAAACCAGTGTGAATAGCCCGTATATGATTAAACGGTTTTATAATATTATTTGAAAATACATTTTGCAAAATTATACAGTCCGTTCTTCCATGTTACAAAGTCGTGCGCGCCCGGCGTTGTGTAGAACCAGTGGTTTACGCCGTTTTTCTCAAGAACCCTGCTGCACGTTCCACCAAGGGCATTTTCGCCGCCTTCGCTGATTCCGTTGACAATCATAATGAACGTATTGTTTCGGTAATCCTCAGGTATCGTAAATGTCTCTTCGGTAAAAAGTCCCTTTTCAGCGACACCGTTGGCTTCATAGGCAAATACCCCGTAACCCGGACTTAGCGCAGCTATATATCCTATGGACGGCAGCATGTTGAATCCTATATACAGAGACTCGCGGCCGCCCATTGAAAGCCCGCATATGGCTGTATTTTCGCGTCCTAAAGCGATTGGATAATGATCTTCCATATAAGGCATAAGACATTCCCTTAAGTCATTTATAAAGTTGTCAAACATCGCATAGTGTTCCAGTGAAAAAGGATTGGACGGATAGGAGTCGTTCGCACCCGCGCGAATGTTTGGAATGACCATAATCATTTCCGTTGCAAGCCCGTCCGCAATCAGGTTGCTGACTATTTCGTTCGGTTTGCCGTCTAGCCACTCATTCTCATTTCCGCCGATTCCATGGAAAAGGTATAGTACGGGATATTTCTTTTCCTCCGAGTAATTCGGAGGGAGAATTATATTTGCGTTACGGTTTTTTCCGGTTACTGACGAGAAATACTGAATCTTTTCGACGGTCCCGTATGGAACGCCGTCCTGTTTGGCATCGAAACCTTCGGGCGCTTCGTGTGAGTCGGGATATGTAATAGGCGTTGCCACAGGGGTAGGCGTAGTGACAGGACCGGTTGTCGGCTGAGCAGGCGGAGCTGTCGGAGTAGGGTTTGATGCCGGGGTATGGCCGGCTGGTGCAGTCGTCTGCGCAGGATTATTTGTGACGGTTGTTTTAGGCGAGACAATTACGCTTACCTTTCCAATTTTTTTTGCTTTCGCCGCGCCTTTCTTTTTTTCTGACAGGGTAATTTTTGCCGTGCCCTGCTTCTTTGCGGTTACGACTCCCTTTTTGCTTACTAAAGCAACCTTTTTATTGGATGACTTAAAACCGTAAACGGCTTTTTTTGCCTTTTTCTTTATTTTTATTGTCTTTTTTTCGCCGACCAAAAGGTTTAGTTTTTTGACGGCGGGCTTTGCCTTCCTGGCTGCGCCGGCAGTATGTATATCAGATGCAATGCCGGCTGCGGCGCATCCGATAATCATGCAGCAGGTCATTGACATGCTGACTATTGAATTAAAAATATGTTTCTTTCCCATTCTATAGTATACCTCCGTATCATTTCTTTTAAGTGTTTGTCCTGATGTTGTTTTTACTTATATACAACTTTCAAGAAGTTATACAGTCCGTTTTTCCACACGTTCATCTCATGGTCTCCGGGAACGAGATAATAGTAATGGTTAACGCCGTTTGACACGAGCGCGTTGTGATATCTCTCGGGTTCATCCCTTACCATGGAATCATTTTTTCCGTTCATAATCATACATGTCGTATTCTCCATATACTCTTCTGGAAAGGTAAATGTCTCAGGAGTAAAGTAGCCGTCCTCATGTACGCCCCAGTTTTCGTATTCGAAGACTCCGAACGCCGGGGAGAAAGCTCCGATGTAGGCGATAGACGCAGGCATTGAAAAACCAATGTACAGCGCGGTACGTCCGCCCATGGAGAGCCCTGCGACTGCTGTATGCATGCGGTCGGTGTATACATTGTAATTTTCGGCTATATATGGCATAAGGTCGTCCCTGAAGTCATTTAGAAAGTTGCCCCATGAGCCGAGGTGTTCAAGTGAAAGTGAATCGGAAGGGTTTTTGCCGTCGTTTTCCCTTGCGCGGCAGTTGGGCATAACTACAATCATGTCTTCGGTAAGGCCCTCGGCAGTAAGGTTTCCGATTATCTGTGCGGGTTTTCCATCGAGCCAGTCGTTTTCATCGCCGTTTCCGCCGTGGAACAGATAGAGCACCGGATATTTTTTATCTGAATCAGGGTCATACCCCGGCGGAGTTATTACATTTGCGTGCCTGTCAGTGCCGACTGTCTCGGAGTGGTATGTAATTCTGCCAAGGGTTCCATATTCCACTCCGCTTTTTGCGGCGTCGAATCCTGCCGGTGTGGACGGGTCGTCGATAATGAATGGCGCGCGTGTCGGTGTAGGCGGCGCAGCCGTAGGAATAGGCGTGGGTTCTGGCGTACTCTGCGGTGCGGATGAAACGGATTGTGTAGGCGCCGGTGACGGAGTGTTGATTACCGGGGTGGTCGAAGTATCAGTTCCGGGTTTGTCAACGTTGTTCGTAACTTTAACTTTGACAACGCCAAGACGCCGCCTGCGTTTTGACAATGTTTCTCGCACGGTTATCTTTGCCGTTCCTTTCTTCCTTGCGGTCACGATACCTTTTTTTGATACCGACGCTGTTTTTTTGTTGGATGACGTGAAAGAGTAGGAAGCCTTTTTTGACTTGTTTTTTATAGATATTTTCTTTTTGTCTCCAACAGGAATTGAGATTCGTTTTTTGGAAAGCTTTGCTTTTGCTGCGGCGCCGGAAACCGGACCGGAATATGCCAAGCAGCATATGCACAGGCTAAAAACCAGAGAAAAAGCAATATATTTTCCTTTGTATGAACCTGCCATAGTTTAAAATCCTCCTTTTTATATTTGTGGTGCTTTGTTAAAGCACTTTATTCCCGCGTACGCAACGAGCCAAACGCAAGCTTGCTTGCAATTGGCGGCGCCAAACATCCGGAGGATGTTCATTTAGCGCTGACCGAAGCGGAGCGTAGACGCGCGGGGTATTTAACTATTATTTTACAGCAAAATGGGGAAAAAGTACATGAAATTGTGTAAGAAATTTAGGTTGAAATTCCTTTACAGAACATAGTTTTTGTGCTATACTTAACATAATAAAACATCGCTGAGAAAGAGGGGATATAATGTACGAAAAATTTGAATTGATTGTTACGATTGCTTTCTTTGCATTGGCTGGTATCGCAATAGTAAGTGCATTGGTTAAAAAGAACAAGCAGAAGAAAAAGGATGATGAGAACTCATAATCAAGATTTTATTCTTTTTCATATTTTTAATGATGTCCGTCCGATTATATAAAATAGATTTTTGTGTTACTGTTGTACGAACATAGTTCAATCACATATTGTTGTAGAGATGTAATTTGAGGATGTTATAATAGTAGTTGAAAAATGTATTTATGATATTTTTGCGGACAGGCATTATAAAAAATATGGAACAGATTGTAAATAGTTATAACTTACAAAGACAGAGGATGTCAGCAGGTATAGGGCTGATTCCTCTGTCTTTGGCGTAGCCGGACGGAAACTATTTATTTCATTGAGCGGATTACACCGCATCCAATTTTTTCACCGGAGTCCCCGGAGGGCTGGGTCTTGAAATCATCCCATTTTTCATGAATGATTATCGATTTTCCGACTATGTCTTCGATTGTAAGGAAACTGTCGAAAAAGGATGTAAACGCATAACCGTTTGAGTTGAGAAGAGGAGGAAGGTCACCTAAATGGTATGGGTGTACAGCCCCGGTAGGATTATAATGCATACCGGTATTCGCAAAATTATCTGAGCAGTTTCCATTTTCGTGTATGTGCATTCCGACAAAACGAGGCGAATATTCTTTTGTATTTGGAAGTCCGAATACTTCAACCTCAATTATGATACCAAGCCCCCATCTTGCGGTGTAGAAGTTTGCTATTCCTTTCATATCCGGATATTTGCCGCTTCCTTTGATAATTGCGCGGGCGTCCGGAAAATCGTGCAGTACGGATGTTGAAAATATATTGTTGTCTATCATTATTTTACTGTAATACTCCAATTTATTTATATTCTATATAATATATGCAGTTTATCTTCAGTTGGGATAGTGCGGATAAATTCTTTTCATATAATTATTGTAAAATTTTTTCATATATATTATGATGTTTTTTTGGAAGACTATTTATAAAATATTGAGAGGCTGGTTATATGAAATTTGAGGCAGGAGAGGAAGTTAGTGTAGACGGTATAAAGTATGAGTTAAAATCACCGTCGGTAAACGATTATGAAGAGTTAAGGCATTACTTTATGCTGCGCCGTCCGGAAACGAGCGACAGTAATATATTCAGCCTGTTTCTGTGGAACAGGTGCTATCCGTCGCTGTATATTAGAACGGAAAAAGGAATTTTGTTTGTCACAAAGGACGGTTCGGGCGGATATTATTCTGTAACTCCTTTTTGTAAAGATGAAGATATGAAGGATTGTTTTGTATTGCTGAAAAAATTATATAATAATTCGTTTGGTAAAAAGCTTGTGGTTGATTTGTGCGATTCGAAAGCTCTTAAACTCCTTAATCTGTCGGAGGATGAATATATCATAGAGAGACAGCGTGATTTTGACGATTATATATATGACGCTGAAAAGCTTAGAACCCTTTCAGGAAAGAAATATCATAAGAAGAAAAATCATCTCAATGCCTTTTTAAGAGATTATGCCGGAAGATATGAATTCAGGACGCTGACATGCAGTAACAGGCAGGAGATTCTTGACTTTCTGGAAAGATGGATTGAACAGAAGGACAATGCGGAGGGCAGGGAATTTATATATTATGAGGCCGCCGGAATCGGAGAGGTTCTCGACTGCTGCGACGTACTGGAGTTTAATGTTGGAGGGGTATATATAGATGATAAACTTGAGGCGTTTTCGATTGGATGTTATATCAAGGAGGACGATATGGTCTATGTACCGGTTGAGAAAGCGAATCCGCAGATACGGGGTCTGTATAATTATATTAGCAGCGAATTTTTAAAAAGGGTGTTTCCGCATGCCGGCAAGGTCAACAGGGAGGATGATATGGGGCATGAGGGTCTCAGAAAATCAAAAATGTCCTATCATCCGATTTACATGGTAGAAAAAAGCAGAATTATACAAAGGTAGAGCGCTGTAATATGAAAGTAAGGTTATTAGAAGATTATGAAAAAAAGAATATTATTCCGCTTTACAGGGAAGTGTTTGATGACAGCGACGATTACGTTCGATATTTTTATAAAAAGGTTCTGCCGGAAAGCGGCGTGTTTACATGTACGGTAAATGGAAGGATTGTCGGTATGCTCTGTCTCATACCGAAAAGAATCTGCGTCGGTACAAAGATAATTTCCTGCTATTATATATACGGCGTTGCGACCAGGCCTGACTGGCGAAGGAAAGGCGTAATGTCCCATATAATGAAAGAAGCTGTTAATCACCTGCGCCTGCACGGAACAAGTGATTATTTTACGTATTTGATTCCCAATCCCGCAGGCAACGCCGCCATATATGAAAAGTATGGATTTGGCGGTGTGATGGACAAGATATGTGTAACGGACAAAACAGGCGGTGTATTTTGCGAAAAACACATAGTAAAAAGGAGGGCGGGGCGCTCCGATATCGCCTGTCTGGCTGAGTTTGCAGCCGCGCATGTCAGCAAATCATACGATGTATATATTACAAGGGATAACAGTTATTTTGAAAATATGTTCTCGCTTATGGAGGCGGAGGGCGGCAGTATTGACATATATTTTGAGGAAAAAAAGTCGGGCGGGAAAAAGAAGGATAGAATGAACGATACAACGGATAGCGGCACGCACGTCAGAACAGAGCGCATGATTGCCGGTTACCGTATAGGTTTTGATGACGAGACAGTAGAGGAGATATATGACGAATATGCCTTTGGCGCACGGAATCAGACAGACCGGACGGATATAAGTGAAATAGCAGCCTGCGGCGCTGATACGAATGATATAATCAGACCGTATATTATGGCGAGAATACTCAATATTAGTAAAATGATTCCGTTAATGCGCACGGTGGACGAGGGGGAAATAATCTTACATGTTACAGATCCGGTTATTGCTGAAAACAACGGGATGTTTTTGTGGCGGTATGGCGATACCTGCAGTTTAGAAAAGATATACGAGGAGAATATGGATTTTTCTAATGTAATTACTGTCGGCATAGGAGAACTGGCTTCGCATATATTTGGCTGCAGACGTACTGCCGGCCTGCCTAAAATGCGTGTAAAAAAGGGTGTTTTTATAAATGATTATGTGTGATGGTATAATTGTCGTTTATTATAACGAATCATTAACAGAAAAGTTAGAATATGAAAATGTCACATTTTCTTCTGTTATGCGACTATATAGATAGAAGGTCTTTCTGATAGAAAGTTTTCTGATAAATATACACCGGGAGGGGGCTGGATTATGGATGATATTGCCATTGTGGAACTTTACCACCGGCGGAATGAGCAAGCCATCTCTGAGTCAGAAAAAAAATATGGCGTTCTGTGCCGCTCTATTGCCATGCATCTTCTAGGTATCAGGGAAGACGCGGAGGAATGCGTCAACGACACCTGGCACGCCGCATGGAACAAGATGCCTCCGGACCGGCCATGTGCATTGGACGCGTTTTTAGGGCGTATTACCCGGAACCTGTCCGTGAGCCGATGGCGGCGTGAGCATGCCAAAAAGCGTTATAATGGGATAGAAGTTCTGCTCTCCGAGCTTGAAGACTGCGTTCCTGCCCCTGGAAAAGTGGAGGAAAGTTTGGAGAGGAAGCAGCTTGCACAAATTATCAGCGTATGGCTGGACAGTTTATCGAGTGAAGACAGGCGTCTTTTTGTCCGGCGGTACTGGTATGGAGACCCGGTGAAGAAACTGGCGGCGGGAAGGGGAGAAAATGCCAACACACTCTCTCAGCGTCTGCTGCGTCTGCGAAAGGACCTGAAAGCCTTTTTAGAATCGAAGGAGGTGGAACTATGAATGCAAACGATATCTTTGACGGCATCACTGATATACGGGACGATTTGATTATCGGGGCCAAAGAGACTCCTAAAAAACAAAAACGGAAAGGCGGAAAACGCTGGCTTGGAGCTGTTGCCGCGATAATGATTATTGCCGTTCTGGGGCATATGTTTCTGAAACCTGGCGGGCAAACAGGTTATGCCATCGCGCAGGCTCAGTACCCCGAGATGGCGCCGTATCCCGGCGGTATGGAGTTTAACGCAGCGGTTTATGATGCATGGTGGGAGAGCGTGACAGCTCAGCGCCGCAAACTTGGGGATATTACCTCGTTGCAGTTATTCTTTACTCGGTGCGCACAGACTTTTTTGACTAAAGAGGAGGGAAAGAATCTGACCTGTTCTCCCCTGAATATCTACATGGCCCTGTCTATGCTGGCACAGCTTACCGGCGGGGAGAGCCGGGAGCAGATTCTAACACTTTTAGGAAGCGACAGCATGGATTCTCTGCGGCAGCAGGCCGGTAATGTGTGGAATTCCAGTTATCGGAATGACGGGGCTCTGACCTCTATTTTGGCCAGTTCCCTGTGGCTGAACCGAGATGTGAAATTCAATCATGACACTATGGACATTTTGGCCCGGGATTTCTATTCCTCATCCTATCAGGGGGAAATGGGGTCGGCTGAGTTTAACAAGGTTCTCCAAAGCTGGCTCAGCGAGCAGACGGAGGGGATTCTGGAGAAGCAGGCTGCAAACATTGAGATGGAGGACGACACGATTCTGGCCCTGGCGGCTACCGTCTGTTTCAAGGCCAAATGGCACAATGAGTTCTTGAAAGAAAAGACGGAGTCCAATATTTTTCACGCGCCCGGAGGGGATGTGGAGGCCGGCTTCATGCACCAGACGGAGGACCAGATTTATTACTGGGGGGATAGGTTTGCTTGCGTGTGCCAGTCTTTCGAGGAGGGCGGCGCTATGTGGTTTCTTCTGCCTGACGAGGGAGTGGCTGCGGAGGAGTTGTTCTTCGACGAAGAAGCGGCCGCATTCCTGTTTACCGCCGACAAATATGATTGGGAAAAACAGAAGTACCTCTTTGTGAATAAGTCTATTCCAAAATTTGATGTATCCTCACAGATGGATTTGCGTGATGGTTTGAAAGCTATGGGAATTACCGACATTTTTGACCCGGGAAGTTCTGATTTTACCCCCATGACGAATGAAGCGGATGTTCCTGTCGTTCTATCCAAGGCCGATCATGCCGCCAGGGTAATGATTGACGAGGAGGGCTGCACTGCCGCGGCTTTTACCGTTATGGATGCTGCCGGGGCGGCAATGCCGCCTGACGACGAGATTGACTTTGTGCTGAATCGTCCGTTTATCTTCTGCATCACTGGGGAGAACGGTCTGCCGATGTTCGTGGGTATTGTCAATTATCCTGCCGCGGGATAATGGATTCCTATATATTGACGATATGGGCGGTACAAAGTTATTGGCGGCGAAATACCTGCAGTCAAATACCCCGCAGCAAGCTGCGGGGTATAATTTGGCTTTTTTTTTTAGTTTGTCTTTTACATTTCGTTGTGAAGAAGCTTATGCTCTTTTCCCTTTAAGATGCCGTCATATATAGTCTTGACGATAGGATTATCGTTTGAAAGCTTAATCGGCGACTGTTTGTCTATATTGTATATTCCCTCAAAACGGGCTACTTTGGTGCGGTCTCCGATTGGAACAGGCTGTCCGCCTCCGGCGATACATCCGCGCCTGCAGGCCATAACCTCAACAAAGTCATAGTATACTTCGCCGGCTTTCATTTTGGTGAGAAGTTCGTCAACATTTTTGAGTCCGTTTACGACTGCAATCCTGACCTCGCGTTCGCCGAGGGTCACGGTGGCTTCTTTCACGCCCTCAAGTCCGCGGATTCCTGTAAAGCTGATGCTCTCTAAATCCTCAACCTTGTTGCTGTCGACAAGCCTTCTTAAAACCGCTTCGGTAACGCCTCCGGTAACGCCGAATATCGCGCCGCCGCCTGATGCGATTCCAAACGGCATGTCAAGCGATTCCTCAGGAATATTAGCAAGGTCTATGCCGGATGATTTAATCATGCGGATAACTTCGGTTGTAGTGAGTACGTAGTCGACATTTTTTACACCGTCGGTATAGTGCTCAGGGCGTGATATCTCCGCCTTTTTAGCGGTGCAAGGCATGATAGATACGACAACTGTCTTGCGATTGTCGGATTCGTCAAGGCGGGCGTCTTCTTTAAGGAGTGCGCCAAACATCTGCTGCGGTGAGCGGCATGTGGATATATTGCCCATGTATTCCGGATATTTTGTCTCACAGAATTTCACCCATGCAGGGCAGCAGGATGTGAACAGCGGGAGGTTCTCGCCGGATTCAAGTCTCTCTACAAGTTCTTTTGACTCCTCCATAACGGTAATGTCGGCGCCGAAGTTGGTGTCGTATACCTCGTCGAATCCAAGACGGTGCAGCGCCGCGACAAGTTTTCCAAGCGAGTTGGCGCCCTTTGGTATGCCGAATTTGTCGCCGACAGCAACCCTTACCGCCGGGGCAATCTGTACGATTACACGGGTGTCAGGGTCGGCTATTGCCTCCCATACGGGATTGACGTCCTGTTTGATTGTTATTGCGCCTGTAGGACATGCCACGCGGCATTGGCCGCATCCGACACAGTTGGTCTCGTTAAGCTTTTTGCCAAAAGCGGGAGACACTCTTGCGTCCGAACCGCGGAAAGCAAAATTGAGAATTCCAACGCCCTGGATTTCTTCGCATGTACGCACGCAGTTTCCGCAGAGAATACACTTGTTAGGGTCATATGTTATACACTGGGAAGTGTTGTCAATCGGCAGTTGTTCTTTTGTATTGCTGAACCGTATCGTATCTATACCCATCTGCTGCGCAAACTGCTGTAGTTTGCAGCTTCCGCTTTCTGAGCATGTGGTACAGTCCCTGCAGTGCGAGGCTAAGAGCAGTTCGAGAATCATCTTGCGGTGATGCTGGATTCGCGGGGTGTTCGTGTATATTACCATTCCGTCTCGCGGGGTTTCTGAGCAGGTCGCAAATATACGGCCCCTGTTGTCTTCAACTATACACATTCTGCAGGCGCCAAACGTTGAGAGCTCTGAGTGGTAGCAGAATGTAGGAAGGTCTATGCCTGCTTTTCTGATGATTGTAAGAATATTTTTCTCGTCAGTAAATGGCACTTTACGATTATTTATTGTAATATATTTCATTATACGTTCCTCCTAAGATTCTATATAAATGGCGTTAAATGCACAGTTGCTCTCGCAGGCGCCGCATTTTATACAACGCTCATTATCAATGACAAATGGCTCTTTAATCTTGCCGCTGATTGCGTTGACAGGACAGCTTCTTGCACATTTTGCACATCCTTTACATCTCTCAGGGCTGATGATAAAGCGTCTGAGCGCGGTACAGTTGTGCGACGCACATTTTTTGTCGACAACGTGCTGAACGTACTCGTCGCGGAATACCCTGAGGGTGCTCATTACAGGCTGAGCGGCGCTCTTTCCAAGACCGCAGAGCGCGGTTTCGGTTATTGTGCGCGCAAGTTCTTCAAGTGTGTCAAGGTCTTCAAGCTTACCGTTTCCTGCGACAATGCGCTCAAGTATTTCAAGCATGCGTTTTGTACCTTCGCGGCACGGAACACATTTTCCACAGCTCTCTTTCTGCGTAAAGTTCATGAAGAAACGGGCAACCTCCACCATACAGGTGTTGGAGTCCATAACTACGAGCCCGCCGGAGCCTATCATTGCGCCCATTTTCTTTAGAGAGTCGAAGTCAAGGCTTATGTCAAGATGCGGTGTGATAAGACATCCTCCCGAAGGCCCTCCAATCTGGACAGCTTTGAATTCAGCGTTGTTCTTGATGCCGCCGCCGATGTCGAATATGACCTCGCGCAGCGTTGTTCCCATAGGAACTTCAATTAGACCGGTGTGCTTGACGCTTCCGGTAAGCGCGAACGCCTTTGTACCGGGGCTGCTTTCCGGTCCGATTCCCTTAAACCATGCGGAGCCCCTGTTGATAATCATAGGTACGTTTGCATAAGTTTCTACGTTGTTGAGGACGGTCGGCTTGTCAAACAGGCCGTGTTCTACGGTACGAGGCGGTTTTACACGGGGCATTCCGCGGTTTCCTTCGATGGACGCCGTGAGTGCGCTTCCCTCGCCGCATACGAATGCGCCGGCGCCCCGGTTAATGTGAAGCTTGAATGAAAAGTCTGTTCCGAGTATGTTGTCGCCAAGCAGGCCGCATTCCTCAGCCTGTTTGATGGCAAGTTTCAGACGGCTTGTAGCGAGCGGATACTCGGCACGTACATATATGTAGCCTTCGCGGGCGCCGACGGCGTATGCCGCAATCATCATACCCTCAATCATTCTGTGCGGGTCGCCCTCCATAATACTTTGATCCATGAACGCGCCCGGGTCTCCCTCATCGCCGTTACATACTACATAGCGGATTTTCTCAGGCTGCTTTGCGACCTGGCTCCATTTATATCCTGTCTGGAAGCCTCCGCCCCCGCGTCCGCGAAGATTGGAGTCTAATATAGTCTGGATGACTTCGTCGGGCGTCATGGAAAACAGCGCCTTTTCAAGGGCTTTATACCCGCCCTGTGCGATTGACTCCTCGATTTTTTCAGGGTCGATGTGACCGCAGTTTTCAAGAACGAGGCGGGTCTGTTTTTTGTAGAAAGGAATGTCTTTTTGTTTCTGGTATTCAATTCCGTCCTGTTTGTATATAAGATGGTGGATGATATCGCCCTTTTTGATTGTCCTCTCAAATATTTCCTCGCAGTCGTCAAGCGATACTTTCGTGTACAAAATTCCGAGCGGCTCTATCCGCATAAGCGGGCCCATCTCACAGAATCCGGGACATCCGCTTTTTCTTACGCCGATTGGTCCGTTTCCGTGAGCTATCTCGGCTCCAAATTCAATATCAATATCCGGGTCTTCGTTTACAAGCTCGCACATTTTCTTATATATATCAGCCGAGCCGCTTGCAAGGCATCCCGTGCCGGAACAGATAAGAATACGGCATTTGCTGTTTTCGATATCCTCCTCAGCGCGGTTTCGCATCTTGTCAAGAATTTCTTTGTTATCTAACTTCTGCATGCTCTATTCTCCTTTCAGTTCCCGTATAAGTTCCGAAGCGGCGTCCGGGGTCATTGACGGATACACTTTTCCATTGACGGTCAGGGCGGGGGCAAGGCTGCACGCGCCGAGACATGATACCGTCTCAATGGTAAACATCATATCGTCGGTTGTAACTTTGTTCTTTGATAACCCCAAATCGCTGTAGAGACGTTCAAGAATCGGTATGGATTTCCTGACATGACATGCTGTTCCGTCGCATACTTTGATGACGTACTTTCCTTTCGGCTCAAAGGAAAAATTCTCATAGAATGTGGCAACGCTGTAAGCCTTGGCCTCGGTGATGCCGATTTTGTCCGCAACATAAGTTAAGAGTTCCGGCGTAAGGTAATTATATTCGGCCTGAATATCCTGTATTATCGGAATCAATGATGAACTCTTGGCACCATAGACAGCAATAATCTCATCTACCTTTTCGTAATAACTTTGTTCAAGCATAATGTCCTCCTTAGAAACATTTGTTTTTTCATCCGGGCGATACGCAGCTTTTTTAAATATACATATTATAATTCATCCGCCGGACTGTCAGGGCGGCACCGCCCAAATCAGCGATTTTTAGTTCTCTATTGAAAATATGTACATAACCGGACAGTATGAATCATGCGTAAGCCCGAATTTATTTTTCGCTAGGTATATTTTACACGAATTGAACAAAGAAAGCAACAAAATCAAATAAATAATCGACAAATTTAACAAAAAAACAGCCGGGGTAAACGTTAACGGTTTCCGTGTAATACGGTGATGAATACTACGTTGAAAGAATATAAAAACCATATGTTGCGGATATTAAGAATACATTGGCAAGAACTAAAAAAAGTGATATGATTTAAAGAAAGTTGTTTAAAAAAGTGATTTTAATTAGTACTTCCCAGAGCATGTTTGAAAATTGCTTTCTGCCAGATGGCGGGAACGAATTTTCAAACACGCTCTCGGTAATGAATGAAACAATATAAAATATGTGGAGGATGAAAGAATGGCTCGTGTAGCGATTGTAACCGACAGTAACAGTGGAATAACCCAGCAGCAGGCAAAGGATATAGGAGTATATGTGCTGCCAATGCCGTTTCTTATTAACGGCGAGGAGTACTTTGAGGATATTAATTTAACCCAGCAGCAGTTTTACGAAAAGCTTGTGTCAGATGCGGAGGTATCGACAAGCCAGCCGTCTGCCGGAGACGTACTCGCCTTGTGGGACAGAATTCTGGGAGAGGACGGATATGATTCTATTGTGCATATTCCGATGTCAAGCGGCCTGAGCGGTTCATGTGAAACGGCTATGCTTCTTTCAGATGATTACGACGGAAAGGTGCAGGTTGTGAATAATCAGAGAATTTCGGTAACGCAGAGACAGTCCGTGCTCGAGGCAAAAAAGCTTGCGGATTCTGGAAAAAGCGCATGTGAGATTAAAGAGTTCCTTGAAAAAACTAAGATGGATTCGCTTATCTTTATTATGGTCAATGACCTCAAATATCTTAAAAAGGGAGGCAGGGTTACTCCGGCAGGAGCGGCTCTTGCAACGATTCTCGGAATTAAGCCCGTCTTAAAAATATATGGGGAAAAGCTTGACGCGTTTGCCAAGGCACGCTCCATGAAACAGTCAAAGAGAATCATGATGGAATCTATTAAAGATTATCTGAGCAAGCAGTTTAAGGATGAGTTTGAAAATGGCAGATACCATTTACAGATTGCTTACAGTTACGACAGGGGACCGGCTGAAGAATTTAAAAAAGAGGTCGAAGAGGCGTTTCCCGGCATAGATATATATGTAGACAACCTTTCGCTCAGCGTGTCATGCCATATCGGACCGGGTTCTCTTGCACTGGCAGTTACGGTTGATTCCATTGCAGTGTGAAAACGGGAGAAAAGCGTGCTTTGAAGTATAACGCATATATATTATGTAATAATATACAGGAATAATATACAAAAGGGCCTGAGCACATGCGTTGTGCCGGTCCTTTTGAAACATATTTAAAATATATTTATATTAGGAAACATTTTTAACCGGAGCATATTTTAACGTGTTATAACCACAAACTTTTCG
>JAAVXK010000116.1 GCA_022790615.1 Lachnospiraceae bacterium | reverse complement strand
GTAATAGGCGAGCATGTAAAGGTGTATCAGGGCGTGACTCTGGGAGCTCTGTCAACGAAGGGCGGGCAGAAGCTTAAAAATGTGAGGAGGCATCCTACAATCGGTGACAATGTGACGATATACTCCGGCGCGTCGATACTTGGTGGCGACACCGTTATAGGAGATAACGTTATAGTCGGAGGTAATGCATTTATTACAAAATCAATTGACAGGGATACGAAAGTGAGCGTAAAGGAACAGGAGCTTAAGTTTAAATAAAACGAAACTCAAACTTTACAGTTGGGTTTATATAGAATATTTTTGCATATTTTGGTTTATAAAAGTTTGAGTTATATGCGGAGTATTGGCAAAAAATAAGCAGTAGGAGAACACAAATTATGCGAGTAAGACAGTTTACAAAGTGTATGACAATATGCGCGTCAATGTGCGCGGCTATGTTGTTCGCGGCATGCGGGGGCGCTGCTGATGAACTGTATGAAAAGAGCGTTTCCCTGTATGAGCAGGGCTCATACAGGGAGGCGCGTGACGTTATAACGGAGGCAATCAAGAGTAATCCCGATAAAGCGGAATATTATATATGTTATGGTATGACGCTCATTGGACTTGCGGATTATGAAGGTGCGAGGGAACAGTTTATGAGCGTTATAAGGGATAACGGCTCAAAGATAACGAAGGATAATAATAAGCGTGCATACAGGGGGATTGCGCTTACATACTATGAAAGCGGGGATTATGAACAGGCAAAATCCTACTTTGACCTTGCGCTCGGCACCGAATCCCTAGCCGATATTGATAATGACCTTAAGGCGTACAAGGCCGACTGTGATATGTTTCTCGGTAATTATGAGGACGCCGTAAAGCTTTTTACCGATTTGATTGAAAACGGAAAAGACATGGATGATGACGTACTTGTCGGATGTTATGTGGGCAGGGCAGGGGCCTATATGATTCCCGGCAATTATATGGCCGCTATTGCTGATTACAACAGCGCCATAGCAATCAGCGAATACTGTTATCCGGCTTATGTGGGAGGATATCTTGCCCTGATAAACACCCATGATACGAATTCGGCGAATGAGATGTTAGACAAGGGACTTGCGCTTGCATGCAGGAACAGTGAGGATGAATATTATAACGCCGTTTTAAACTTTTACAAGGGTAATGACAGCGATGCGCTAAAGACGCTTTCAGAGTGTCTGGATAACGGCGTAATGGAAGCGGATTTCTATATAGGTATGATAAACCAGAGACAGGGTAAATATGAAGATGCAGTCAAATGTTATGAAAATTATGCAGACAATGTCCCGTCAGGCCGCAGCGCGGAGTTTTGCAACCAGCTTGCAGGCTGTTACATGGAGCTTGGGGATTATGAAAACGCCAAAAAGCTGTTTGACGAAGGTATTGTAATTGCGGGCGGCAATATGAAACAGACGCTTATGAAAAACAGAATTGCGTTATATGAAAAGCTTGGCAAATATAAGAAAGCAAAGAAGTATGCCGAAGAGTATTTAAGTCTGTATGAGGATTCGGAAATGCATGCGGAGTATGAATTTATCATGACGAGGTATAGAAAGAATTCGTAACTCAGACTTTGCTGCGAATGAATGTAAATGATACTATCTTATATGGGCAGTTTTATATGGCGGTTAATAATATTATGATAAGGTGGTGTAGGAATGGCTGCATTAATTGAAACGGAAAGTAAACCGGAAAGGCTGCTGCTTGTCGGAGTCTCAGTTTCGGACGAGCAGGAGACCAGGGATTCACTCGACGAACTTGAGGAGCTTGCGCAGACTGTCGGAGCGGTTACAATATGCACGGTTATACAAAACAGGGAGGCCGTTCACCCGGGACTGTATGTGGGAAAGGGCAAGATTGAGGAAATTGCGGAGCTTGTCATGGAAAACCGGATTGATACGGTCGTGTGTGACGATGAGCTCTCGCCTGCGCAGATTAAAAACCTTGAACTTGCGCTGCAGGCGAAGGTCATAGACAGGACGATTCTGATACTTGATATATTTGCCATGCGCGCAAAGACCAGCGAGGGAAAGATACAGGTTGAGCTAGCACAGTTAAAATACCGCTCGTCAAGGCTTGTGGGCTTAAGAAGTTCGCTTTCAAGACTTGGCGGAGGAATCGGAACAAGGGGACCCGGAGAGAAAAAGCTTGAGATGGACAGGCGCCTTATACGTGAGAGAATTTCAATTCTTAACGCAGAGCTGGAAGACGTTAAGAGGACGAGGCAGATATCAAGACAGAAAAGGATGGACAGCGCCATACCGTGCGTCGCCATTGTCGGCTATACAAACGCCGGAAAATCGACGCTGCTCAACACGGTTACAGGCGCGGGCATACTGGAGGAGGACAAGCTTTTTGCGACGCTTGACCCGACGACAAGGGTATACGAATATGAAAACGGGCAGCAGGTGCTGTTCACCGACACGGTCGGCTTCATTAATAAGCTGCCGCACCATCTGGTCGACGCTTTCAGAAGTACGCTTGAGGAGGCAAAGTATGCGGATATCATTCTTCATGTCGTCGATATTAGCAATCCGCACGCAGACAGGCAGATGGATGTAGTGTATGATACGCTGAGCGCGCTCGGAATACACGACAAACCTATTATTACATTGTACAATAAGATTGACAGGGAGGATGCGGATAAGGCATTCGTAAACGACATAAAGAGCAAGAAAACCCTTCGCATATCTGCCAAAAAGGGTTACGGCCTTGCGGATATGTTCGAGGCGGTTAATGAAATAGTCGAGGATGGAATGAGCTATGTCGAGGTGACAATTCCGTACGGTGAGGCGGGAAAGCTTCAGGATGTCAGAAAATACGGGCAGCTTTTGTGCGAGGAATATAATGGCGACGGAATATTTATAAAGGCGCACATTCCAAAGGCATTAGAATTCAGGCTTCGCGGTGCTCACGACAAATTACATTGACTGTGAGTATAAATGTTATTATTGCGGCTGAGGGGGCATATACTATTCTGAGTAACCGTATAGGAAATAGTATGGAATGAATCAGCGAAAGAATTATAAATTAAATAAAAGCCTTATCAGGACAATATTAATGTGTTTGGGCATCTGTATTGTCCTTTGCGCGTGTATACGCGCCACGCAGATTCCGGGTACGAGAAAGAGCGGACACGGGTTCCGTCATGTGACCAGCGACAATGTAGTCTCACCGGAAAACACGGATAGTATAGGGGAAAACAAAGCTGAAAAGCAGGATGACAGTGAGAATAAACAGAAAAACAGCGCAGCGCCGTCGGCTTCCGACGAGCCCGATGACGTGGGAAAAGTAGCATATCTTACATTTGACGACGGGCCGAGCGTAATTACCGAGGACGTGCTTGATATATTGAAAGAAGAGGATGTAAAAGCTACGTTTTTTATGATTGGCAATCAGATTAATGAAAAGACGAAGCCGATAGTTGACAGACTGTGTTCCGAGGGACACCAGATAGGGGTGCATACGTTCTGCCATGAGGCCGGCAGCATATACTGTTCCGCCGAATCCTATTACTCCGACCTTATGAAGGCCGAGCAGATTATTCTGGAGTATACAGGAACGGCTCCGCTCGTATACAGGTTTCCGTGGGGCAGCGCAAACGGTTATATTAAGGGGTTCAGAAAAGAGATAGTATGCAAGCTGTCGGATGTAGGTATGGAGTACTGCGACTGGAATGTCAGCGGCGAGGATTCCATAGGAACGCCCTCCGCCGCGCAGATATATAAAAATGTCAGGAAAAACTACGATAAATTCAGTCAGCCGGTGATCCTTCTGCACGACTCCGCTACCAGAAAGGAGACGGTGAGGGCGCTTCCTGATATTATTAAGCTGTATAAGGAGGCCGGCTACACATTTGATATAATTAAGAATCGGGAGAAACCTTTTCAATGGATGGCGTATGATTAGGTTCATACGCATTGACGCAGACATCAAGCGCATATTTCTTTGCGGTTCATGTAATATTGCGCTATAGAGGGATAAAGATTATTATGGAACATGTATTTATGAAAATTGCCGTTGTCGAGGATGATGACGTACATGCCGCCATGACGGTGCGGCTGCTTGAAAAATGGCTTGACAGCAGCGGTATAAAATACCGGTTATTCGTGTTTTCAAGCGCCGAGTCATTTTTGTTCGAATGGGAAGACGATAAGGTATGGGATATATTATTTATCGATATACAGATGCCCGGAATAAGTGGAATTGAGCTTGCAAGAAGTATAAGGAAGGAAAACAAAAAGGTTGCTCTTGTATTCGTTACGGGGATTACGGACTATATGCAGGACGGCTACGAGGTGGAAGCCCTTCACTATCTTGTCAAGCCTGTCGACAGTGCGAAAGTTTCGTACTGTATGGAACGGGTCGCAGGCGTTTTTGAAAATGCGAAAAAAAATAACGCGGTATTGATAGAGGCCGAGGATATAACCGGAGGCAGGGATGGCGGACGGGTAATTTTCAGACTGTCGCCTGAGGATATATTTTTTCTTGAGGCGTCCGCGCACAATACGGAAATACACACGAGAGATAAGTCCTACCGTATCCGTGAAGGTATAAGCGTAGTTGGAAAACGGTTTGCACAGGATATGTTTGTATTGTGCCACCGCTCTTTTATCGTTAATCTTATGTATGTTTCGGGGATTGGAAAGGATGAGGTGACGCTTGACGACGGAAGGAAGGTTCCCATGAGCAAACGGTGCGCGGGTGCGGTTAGGGAATCCTTTATAAAGTTTTACAGCAGGATGAGGGATGACAATTGATAAAATATGGAATCATAGTATTGTGTATTGCGGGGGCTGCCCTGCTTATACTGGTATGCCGTATGATTTTTTACGCGCTTGTCGATAAGAGGATATCGGCCTATCAGAATGATTTGATTCATAAGCACTGCGAAGAAGTAGAGAATATGTACAGGCAGATGCGCGGCTGGAGACATGATTATAAGCATCATATACAGACGATGAAGGCGCATGTGGCAATGGGGCAGTATAGGGAACTGGAAGGGTACCTGAACGAGCTTGATTCGGATTTGACGGCTGTCGAGACGGTAATCAAGTCGGGAAATGTCCGTATTGACGCGGTACTAAACAGTAAGCTTGCGCTTGCAAAGGCGAGGGGAGTTGACGTAAACGCTAAGGCGATAGTGCCAAAGGAGCTTTCTATAGGAGAGGTGGATTTGTGCGTAATTATCGGCAATCTGCTCGACAATGCGATTGAGGCATGCGTAAAGTGTGAAAATAAGGAAAAGCAGTTTATCCGCGTGTATATTGATATTTTTAAGAAACATCTTTATATATATGTGTCCAATTCTATGACAAATGATATCAGAGTACAGGGAGGACGGTATCTGTCCACTAAAATGGGAGGAAATAAAAGAGGCAGTCATGGGTTCGGTCTTATTAGGGCGGACAGGGTTGTCAGGAAATATGGGGGGCATTTGAACAGGCAGCACGAGGAAGGGGTATTTGCCACGGAAATTATGCTTCCGTTATAAGCCGGATATAAGTTTTAGCAGTATAATTACAGGATTATCATTTCGTGATTTGTTTCATTCGTGCACGGGGGAGACCTTTCGTGCACGTTTTTATTTTTTATTATATTTTGTGGCATAATTATTGTTATAAAACCCTGCTGTACAGATTGCGGCATGTCCATGGAATATGTATAGCAAAGATACTGTTATGTTTTAATTGACAGTATGAGTAATAGGATGGAAGTGGAGGAAGTGCTTATGGATAAAATAAAACAGCGGAATGCCGGTATAATTAAAAATGCGTGTTTTCTCGTAAAAGAAAGCCTGCGCTTTGACAAGAGAATACTTGCTTTTATTATTATCACGGTAATAACGGGAACAATGATTCCGGTCCTGGGGATATACATGCCCAAGGCAGCGCTTGATCTTCTTGTAAATAAGGCGCAGACCGCGCGTATTCTTAGCTCGCTTGGGATTATGACGGCGGGACTGTTGTTTCTGCAGGGCATGAACGGTTATCTGTCGAGCAGGGCTTATTACCACCATAACGAGCTTAGAAATTCATATTTTATACAGAGGCTCTTTTACGTGTCGATAAAATGCAGTTATTCCCATGTGGAGGACGCAAAATTTGAGGATGTTTACAGGCGCGCCATAAACTCGGTCAGGAGCGGTGACGAGAGCGGTACTACCGTTTTCTTTGAGGAGATACCGAAGCTCATTACACATGTACTTTGTTTTTTTCTGTATTCCGGCCTTCTGATGCAGCTCAATGTGTACATCGTAATATTACTTCTTATATCGTCTATTATCATTTACCTGTTCAGGAGGCGTGAGAATATATGCTATGAGCGTACAAGAAACGAGTATGCGCACGCTGAAAAGAGGCTGTATTACACAATTGGGGAGTGCGGAAGCAAAACAGCCGGAAAAGATATAAGAATATATAATATGAAAAACTGGCTTGTGAAGCAGATTCTGAGGTTTCAAACCGACGAGGGCAATATATTGAAGCTGCGTCGGCGTAAGGAATATGAAACACATCTTGTAAGCTGTCTGTTAGGCTATCTGCGGGATGGCTTTGCATATATATACCTCATTGTACACACGGTGGACGGACAGCTGGGCATGGGTGATTTTATGCTTTACTTTGGGGCAATAACCGGATTTTCAGTCTGGATAACGGATATAGTCACACAGATTGGAAGGATTAAGACGGCGAATATCAAGATGAACGACCTGCGGACATTTTTGGATATACCTTCGGAGGATATGGAGACTTCGGAATGCGGGGCCCCTGACGTATCGGGTGGAGTTGACATACAATTTGAACATGTAAGTTTTTCTTATCCGGGCAGTGAAAAGAGAATCATTTCGGATTTGAGTTTTCACATAAAGCGCGGAGAGCATGTTGCACTCGTTGGCCTTAACGGCGCCGGAAAAACAACGCTGTTAAAGCTTATGATGGGTATGTACGAGCCTACGGACGGGGTAATAAAAATAAACGGGGAAGATATCCGCAAGTTCAGGAAAAAGGATATATATGCGCTGTACTCTGCCGTATTTCAGGACACGATGGTACTGCCTGCGAGAATTGATGAAAACATTGCGCTTATGCCGGATTATGACATAGATAACGCGCGTATAGAAAAAGCGCTGCGTCTTTCCGGGCTGTATGAGGAGTTTAACGAGAGAAATATAGGTACGGACAGGTATATGACCAGACAGCTTACAGAAGACGGTATATTATTATCGGGAGGCCAGGAACAGAAGTTTCTTCTTGCGAGGGCGTTGTATAAAGATGCGCCCGTTCTGCTGTTGGACGAACCAACCGCCGCGCTTGACCCGCTTGCAGAACAGGAAGTATATGAGAAGTATGAGAGTCTGTGCAGATATAAGACGGCTGTGTTTATTTCACATAGGCTGGCGAGCACGCAGTTTTCGGACTGGATAATGTTTCTGCAGGACGGACATATTGCGGAACAGGGGAACCATGAAGAACTTTTGGCAGCGGGCGGAGAGTACGCAAGGCTGTATGAGCTGCAAAGTCATTACTATAAGGCGGAGAATGGGAACCCGGAAGACGGAGACATTTGTATGGATAATTGCGGCGCCGGAAGTATGGAGGTGGTATAGAATGGAAGTAAACAGCAAAAGAATTACGGAGAAGCTCACGTTTAAGGAAAAAAAGCAGACGGTGTTCCGTCTCATAAAAGAAATACGCATTCTTGCCCCAAAGTTTATCACGGCTACTATAGCAAGACAGTTCTTCAGCGTTGCCGCGGGGTATATAGGTATATATATATCGACTATGGTCGTCGGAAAACTGGAAACGGGAATTTCCGCGCGTAAAATGATTCCCGAAGTATTGATATGGCTTACGGCAGGTTTTTTCATATATATCCTTACGGGTAAGCTGTCAAATGAATGTGAGGTTATAAAAAGCCATTCGTGGGAGCTTCTCGACATCAGGATGGCCGTTAAAAATATGGAAATGAATTATCCTGATTTGGACAGCCCGTACACAAACGAATTATACAGGCGTATGGAGGAGGATAACAGGTGGGGTAACGGAATTTACGGTGGTTTTCTGCATTTTGAGAAGCTTTGTTTTAACATGATTAACGCATTGTTTGCAATCGTGCTGCTTGCTCCGATTTTTTACGGGCTTTTTATCAACGGAGGCGCACTGACCTATGTATTTTTCGGCGTGCTTGTGGCTGCTGTAATAGTAAACGGTATTGGGGATTATTATTTTGGTAAAAAGCTTACCGAATATATGGCGCTGTGGACGGACGATAAACCGGAAGATACCAACCTTATGTGGTATTATGCCGTCTATGAGGGAGTGTCGATGGAGAACCGCAAGTACGTAAAAATATACGATGCGGTGAAGCTGTTAAAGGAATATACTTTTAATCACGGCCGGGAATTCTTAAAGTATAAAAATGACCTTATGGCAAAGGCCTGCGGAAGACAGCAGCTCGTTATTAACGTGCTTAACATAGGAATAAGGGGAATATGTTATCTGTTTCTTACGCTTATCGCTGCGGGAGGAGGGATTGCGGCAGGTATGCTGCTGCGATATGTCGCATGTTTTGAGAGGCTTACAAATTCGGTGCAGGATATATTAAACAGTGCGCAGGCTTTTCTGCTCGTCGCGAGACGCCAGAGTACAATGTTTGAATTTCTGGATACGCAGGGAAGTTTTTACGAGGGTAAGCTTCCCGTTGAGAAGCGCAGTGACAATGAATATGAAGTGGAATTTCAAAATGTCTCTTTTAAATATCCGGGGAGCGATGAATATGCGCTGCGGAACTTTTCCCTAAAACTCCGTATAGGGGAGCGTATGGCGGTCGTTGGGAAGAACGGTTCAGGCAAAACTACGATGATTAAATTATTATGCCGGCTGTACGAACCGACCGAGGGAATCATATGCTTAAACGGTATTGATATCCGCAAATATGACTACAATGAGTATATGCAGCTGTTTTCAGTTGTTTTTCAGAAGTTTTCGCTGTTTGACTATTCTATCGCGGAAAATGTTGCGTCCGGCGAGGATTTTGATGCCGGTAAGGTAAAGGAATGTCTTATAAAGGCGGGATTCGGAGAAAGGCTTGCGGGCCTTGAAAAGGGGATTACGACGTGCGTCGACAAGGGATTTGACGACGACGGCGTAATGTTTTCGGGCGGTGAGAGGCAGAAGATTGCCCTAGCAAGGGCATTGTACAAAAATTCCCCGTTTATATTGTTGGATGAACCTACGGCCGCGCTTGACCCGGTTGCCGAGTATGAGGTGTATTCGGCATTTGACGCTATTGTGGGCAGCAGGACGGCTGTTTATATAAGTCACCGGCTGTCCTCATGCCGCTTCTGTGACGACATAATAGTATTTGACAGAGGACGCATCGTACAGAGGGGCAGCCACGAGGAACTTATGAAAGATAAGCCGGGACTGTACTTTTCGCTGTGGACGGCGCAGGCGCAGTACTATGGGAGCGCTGATTAAAGCACAGTAGCAATATTTTTTTTCATGCATACCATATTGTAAAAAGATATAATGGAGTAATTATGGTATATCCTGCACAAGTTGAGACGATGAACACAGGACAATTACAGGTTAGTACGGTATCGTTTGCTGACGGAAAAGCTATTCCGGACGTCAGGGTCAGCATTTCTTATACCGGAGAACCGGATAGAGTGATAGAGGAAGTTACGACTAACGTATCGGGAAAGACAGGCAATGTTGAACTGTCCGCTCCGAGTCTTGAGTACAGTATGGAGCCGAGCGCCAATCAGCCGTATTCGGAGTACAATATTACAGTAAATGCACCAGGCTATGAAACTTATGTTGTGGACGGGGTCGAGGTGCTGCCGGGACAGAAGTCGGTTCAGAATATAAAGCTGATTCCGCAGGCGGCCAACCAGACCGCGGAATTGTTTGTAATACCACCGCACACTTTGTTCGGAGATTATCCTCCGAAGATAATTGAGAGTGAGATTAAGCCGGTAAATGATACCGGAGAGATTGTCCTGAGCAGGGTTGTCGTACCGGAATACATTGTAGTACACGACGGCCCGCCAAGCGACGCTTCAGCAAACAACTATTATGTACCGTACAGGGACTACATTAAAAATGTTGCCAGCAGCGAGATATACGCGACGTGGCCTGAAGATACGATTGTGGCAAATATACTTGCTATACAGTCGTTTACGTTAAATAGGGTTTATACGGAGTGGTATCGGAACAAAGG
This sequence comes from Lachnospiraceae bacterium, assembly GCA_022790615.1. Taxonomy (GTDB): domain Bacteria; phylum Bacillota; class Clostridia; order Lachnospirales; family Lachnospiraceae; genus V9D3004. The sequence continues at coordinate 15,972 of JAAVXK010000116.1, read as the reverse complement.
CTACGATTTCACGATTACAAGTTCAACCGCGGTCGACCACAAGTGGATTCCCGAGCGTAATATATTTCAGAGCATATCTGACGTTGTTGACAATATATTTAACAACTTTTTGTCAAGGCCAAACGTATCGCAGCCAATTCTTACGCAGTACTGCGACGGAAAGAGGACAACGTGTCCGGGCGTAATGTCGCAGTGGGGCTCAAAATATCTTGGCGACGAGGGTTACAGCGCGATTGAGATACTTAGGAACTTCTATGGAAGCACAATATTTATCAATGAGACGGAGGTTATATCGGGTATTCCTTCCTCGTGGCCGGGTTATAATCTTGAAATAGGCTCAAGAGGCGATAAGGTAAGGCAGCTGCAGAACCAGTTAAACGTAATAGCAACCGCATACCCGCTTATTCCGACGATTGCCGAGGACGGCATATACGGTCCTGCGACGTCCGAAGCGGTGAGGGTATTCCAGAGCATATTCGACCTCGGACAGACGGGAATAACAGATTTCCCAACCTGGTTTAAAATATCGGAGATATATGTGGGTGTCAGCAAGATTGCCGAGTATGTAAGGTAAAACGGATTTTTTGTTTGCTGATTTCCGATGAACAACTTTATATGGAAAAAAGATACATGTATATCCTTACAGGGGTGTGCATGTATTTTTTTGAATACGGAATCTGTCAGACTGCTTTTTTTACTTGTCTGTTTATCGGCTATATATTATAATAAGTAAAACGATGAATCCCGTACGGGGTGCACCGGACATTCTCTGGTGTACGGACATACTTAGTGCAGAATAACCAGAGAATACTGTGGAGGTTGATATGAAAAAAATAAAGCTGCTAATAACAATTATACTGCTGTTGGTGAACATATTTGTAATATCGGATACGGTAAGTGCATCCCGGGAAACAGATGTGGCTCTCAGCCAAACATCGGTCACGCTTTTGTTGGGCAGAAGCATAAAATTAAGATTAAATAATGCGCCAAGAAATAAAACAGTTACATGGCAAAGCAGCGACGAGGAGATTGCAGTTGTATCTGGTAATGGAAAAGTAACGACAAAAAAATGCGGTAATGCAATTATAACTGCAAAATTGAAAAAGAAAAAATATGTCTGTAAGGTAACGGTTGTAAAGAAAAATGCTTCTGACGTAAAAGCTTTGAAGCAGCTTATTAAAGAACAGCGGAAAAAGGGGGCCGACGTAGAAGATGATATCAATGACTCCTGTTACTACAGATGGAATAAAAAAGGGCGTTTGAGATATATTAACTGGGCTGTGTCAGGATTAAGGGGTAATATTTCATTCTCTGATTTACCTGCGCTTGAGAGGATTAATATAAGTAGTAATAGTTTAACCGGACTGGACGTAAGCAGGAATGAAAAACTAAAGGTTTTGTATTGCGATTGCAACGAATTGAAGAAGTTGGACCTGTACGGAAATCCTAAACTGAAGGAGTTGGGATGTGACTACAATCGCTTAACCGGGTTGGATTTGAGTCGGAATGAGAAACTGAATATAGTGAATTGTGATAAAAATAAATTAACCTGCCTGGATGTGGAACAAAATGTTGAGTTGGAACAATTGTTTTGTTGGAGAAACCGGTTAACTAAGCTCAATATAGGGCAAAATGTCAATCTGGAAAAATTGGATTGCTCAGGAAATCGGTTAACTAAGCTGGATATAGGGCAAAATGTCAATTTGAAAGGTTTGTATTGCTCAGGAAACCGGTTAACTAAGTTGGATATAGGGCAAAACATTAATTTGGAAAAATTGGATTGCTCAGGAAATCGGTTAACCAACCTGAACATAGAGCAAAATGTCATGCTGAAAAGATTGAATTGCTCGAAAAACCGGCTGACTGACCTGAATGTAAAGCAAAATGTCATAATGGAAAGATTGACGTGTTCGAACAATCGGTTAACCAACCTGAATATAGAGCAGAATGGTATGCTGAAAAGCTTGTATTGCTCGAAAAACCGGTTAACCAACTTAAATGTAGAGCAAAATGTCAGTCTGAAAAGATTGGATTGCTCAAAAAACCGGTTAACAGGCCTGAGTGTTTTAAAAAATGTCAACCTGAAACATTTGGATTGCTCAAAAAATCAGTTGCCTGACCTGAATGTAGAGCAAAATGTCAGTCTGCAAAGCTTGGATTGCTCAAAAAACCGGTTAACAGACCTGAGTGTTTTAAAAAATGTCAACCTGAAACATTTGTATTGCTCAAAAAACCAGTTGCCTGACCTGAATGTAGAGCAAAATGTCAGTCTGCAAAGATTGGATTGCTCGAAAAACCGGTTAACCTTCCTGAATATAAGAAGAAACAATAAATTGTGGGGTTTGGACTGTTCGGATAACGGGTTAACGGAATTGGATATAAGAAAAAACAGTAAATTGTGGGATTTGGATTGTTCAGATAACTGGTTGGCTAAACTGAATATAAGAAAAAACAGTGAATTGTGGGAGTTGGACTGTTCCAATAACCGGTTGGATAATCTGGATGTGAGCAAAAATAAGTTTCTGGATGAATTAAAATGTGATAAAAAGGTCAAAATAATACGCTGATATAGAACATGGCGTGTTATCCGAAGGTACATATTGGGGTTAAGTATGCTGTTTTTCTTTGCCTGTCTACCGTCAACATTATAATTAAGAAAATCTCGGGGAAGCTGAAATGAAGATCAGAAAAAAAATAAATGTAATGATAATTGTTATACTATTGCTGGTCTATGCATCCGTAATGCCTGACACGGTAAGTGCGTCCGGGAAGTCGAATGTGGCTATCAGCGAAAAATCGGTTGTGCTGATAATGGGCAAAACTTTTAAATTAGAATTAGTGAATGCTCCAAAGAATAAAACAATTACATGGCAAAGCAGCAACAAGAAGATTGCCGCTGTATCAGGTAATGGAACGGTAACGCCGAAAAAATGCGGAAAAGCAACGATAACTGCCGGATTCGAAAAGAAAAAATATATATGCAGGGTAACGGTAATCAAGAAAAATGCTTCCGACGTAAAAGCTTTAAAGCGCCTTATTATGGAACAGCAGAAAGCGGGGGCCGACGTAGAAGATGATATTGACTCCTATTACTACGGATGGAATAAAAAAGGACGTTTGAGCTCTATTCACTGGTCGTGGTCAAAAATAAGGGGTAATATTTCATTCTCTGATTTACCTGCGCTTGAGAAGATTACTATAAGTTATAATAGTTTAACCGGACTGGACGTAAGCGTGAATGAAAAACTAAAGGCTTTGGATTGCAGTGGCAACAAATTAACAGGGCTTGACCTCAGTGGAAATGGACAGTTAAAGATTTTGTGCTGCAGTAGAAACAAATTAACGAATTTGAATCTGGCTCATAATCCGGAATTAGAGAGTGTGTTTTGCGAACGCAATCGGTTAACCGACCTGAATACAGAGCAAAATGCTATGCTGAAATATTTGGATTGCTGGAACAACCGCTTAACCGGCCTGCATGTGGAGCAAAATGTAAAGCTGGAAGAGTTGGATTGTTGGAACAACCGCTTAACCGATTTGCATTTAGAGCAAAATGTAAAGCTGGAAGAGTTGTATTGTTGGAACAACCGCTTAACCGGCCTGCATGTGGAGCAAAATGCAAAGCTGGAAGAGTTGGATTGTTCGAACAATCGGTTAACCGCCCTGAATACAGAGCAAAATGTAAAGCTGGAAGAGTTGGATTGTTCGAACAATCGGTTAACCGCCCTGAATACAGAGCAAAATGTTATGTTGAAAGAGTTAGTGTGCTATGACAACCAGATAACAGACCTGAATGTCGGGCAGAATTTCAAGCTGAAAAGTTTAGATTGTTCGAAGAATCAATTGACGGCTCTAAATATAGAGCAATGTAGCAAGCTGAAAAGTCTGAATTGCTCGAAGAATCAATTAACCGGCCTGAACATAGAGCAGAATGTCATGCTGAAAAGCCTGAATTGCTCGAAGAATCAATTGACCGGCCTGAATACCCGGCAAAATGCCATGTTAACAAAATTGAATTGCCGGATAAACCAATTAACCGGCCTGGATGTGGGGCAAAATGCAAAACTGGAAGATTTGAATTGTTCCGTTAATCGATTAACAAAGCTGAATGTAAGAAAAAACAGAGCATTGTACGCGTTGCACTGTGCGAGTAACGATCTGACTGAATTGGATATAAGAAATAATAGGGCATTAGTGGATTTGGACTGTTCAGGTAACCGGATGGACCGTCTGGATGTAAGCAAAAATGAAAAATTGTGGGGGCTCAGATGCAGTAAGAACAAATTAGCTGTTGTGGATGTAACCATGCTTGGGGAGTTGAGTACGTTGGATTGTGACAATAATGATTTGACGAACCTTGATGTAAGCAGAAATCAGAAACTGCTCGATCTTTATTGCCACTCGAATCAATTAACTGATTTGGATGTGAGCAAAAATACATTGTTGGAAGGACTACAGTGCAAGAATAATAAAATAAAAAAGTTAAACTTAAAAAACAATAAAGAATTGTTTTATCTGAAATGTGATAAAAAAGTCAAAGTTATACGCTGAAAGAAAATACAGTGTATCATCCGGAGACACATATTGTAGCTTAGTAAATAACAGGAAAGTATCTGGGAGGCCGATATGAAGAAAAAGTTGACTCTGCTTATAACAATCATCCTGCTGTGGGTGAATATATCTGCAATGCCTAGCGCGTCCCGGAATAGAGAAGTGGTAATTAGCGAAAAAACGGCTACGCTGTTTTTGGACGAAACATTGGAATTAGAATTAGAGAATGCTCCCAAAAATAAAACAATTATATGGCAAAGCAGTGACGAGGAAATTGCTGCTGTTTCAGGCAATGGAAAAATAAAGCCTGAAAAATGTGGAAAAGTAATGATAACTGCAAAACTGGACAAGAAAAAGTATATCTGCAGGGTAAAGGTGATTAAAAAAAATGCTTCTGATGTAAAGGCTTTAAAATGCCTTATTAAGGAACAGCAGAAAGCCGGAGCGGACGTGGCAAAGGATATTAATTCATTTGACTACGTATGGAATGAAAACGGACGCTTGACAGAGATTCATTGGTATTTATCAGAATTAAAGGGGAACCTATCATTCTGCAGTTTACCTGCGCTTGAATATATTTGTGTAGGAGAAAATAACTTAACTGGGCTGGATGTAAGCAGGAATGAAAACCTACAGGAGTTGGAGTGCTTTGATAACAAATTAAAAGATTTGAATTTGGCCGGAAATCCTGAACTGAAAGAATTGTCGTGTGACTACAATTCTTTAACCCGGCTGGATATAAGTCGGAATAGGAAATTGAAAGCAGTCACTTGTGTAGGCAACAAATTAACCTGCCTGCATATCGGGCAAAATCTTAAATTGAAATATTTACAATGCTCGAAAAATCAGTTAACTGGATTGGATGTAAGCAAAAATACATTGTTGAATGGATTATGGTGCAAAAATAACAATATAAAAAAGTTAAATTTAAAAAGCAATAAAAAACTGGACAGTCTGAAATGTGATAAAAAGGTCAAAGTTATTCGCTGAAATAAAATACGACATATTATTATAGAAAAAAACTATAATCGGACATATTTATTTGAAAGTTTAATATAAAATCTTTTTGGTATAATATGATACCGGATACGTTTCACGCCCGGATGAAAAAAATGACTTTGGGACCCGAAGTGTGAAGCAATTTGCACGTATCAAGATTTTAGCATATGAAAAACGCAGAAAGGAAGATAGTAATTATTATGACGATTGAAAAAATATTTGAGGAAAAAAGACCCGTGCTGTCATTTGAGATATTCCCGCCTAAGAGGGCGGAGGCGTTAAAGAGTATCGACGAGACTTTGGAAATACTTTCAAGCCTTCATCCCGATTACATAAGCGTGACGTTCGGCGCGGGCGGCAGCAGCGTCAACAACAAGACGGTCGAGCTTGCCAAGAAGATTAAAAATGAATATAACATAGAGCCGCTTGTCCATCTGACATGCCTGCATTATACGAAGGATGAGATTAGGCGTATACTGGACGAGCTTGCGGAGTCGGGCATCAACAACGTGCTTGCGCTCCGGGGAGATATCAATCCTGATTTTGAGAATAAGGAAGATTTTAAATATGCAAGCGATTTGACCGCATTTGTAAAAGGGTGCGGAAGCTTCGGCGTGGCGGGCGCGTGCTATCCGGAGACGCATATTGAGGCTAAGGACAGCGTAACGGATATCAAAAATCTGAAAAAGAAAGTGGACGCCGGGGCAGGACACCTCATATCACAGCTGTTTTTTGACAATGACGTGTTCTATAGCTTTGTTGAAAAGCTTAGAATCGCCGGAATTGACGTACCCGTATCGGCGGGAATCATGCCGGTTATCAATAAAGCGCAGATAGAGAGGATGGTTTCGCTCTGCGGCGCGACGCTTCCTGAGAAGTTCAGGCGCATAACGCACAAGTACGAGGACAATAAGGAGGCGCTCTTTGACGCGGGCATGGTGTACGCAATCAATCAGGTTGTGGAGCTTCTCGCAAACGATGTCGAGGGAATACACCTGTACACGATGAACAACCCGCACGTTGCAAAAAAACTGTGCGACGGTATCAGGAATCTTCTGTAGAAGCCGATGGAAAAGCCAAAGGAATTCCTTACCTTGGACGAAGAGTCTGATAAGATGGATTATAACGGTATTAAGAAAATAAATGTTTTGAAATAGCTGTGTGAAAAAGCGTAAGATTTCATAAGCCTGAACGAATATATTTATATACGCAGATGCAGCAATAATCGCCAACTAAATTATATATACGCAGATGCGGCAGTTATTCATCACCAACAATACTATATACCGGAATGGGGGAGTTCCTATGAAGAAGACCATTATTTTTCTCGGTGTTACAATTGTTCTTGTAATATGCGCAGTTTTTATCATACGCTGGAATACGACGCTGCATGTTGCGGATATTATTGATTTAGATACGATAAATAAAGTTGAAATATGGCAGGGCGGCGATTGTGTCACCTTGACGGAAGAACAGGATATTCATAATTTTACGGCAGTTCTCGAGTCGATGAAGCTAAAGAGGAAGTTTCCGACAGAGAGAGACGGATTTGTATTTTCAATAGACATATATCATGAAAATGGCGATGAAAATGATATGACAGTTTTAAATTTTATTCGAATTGATGGAAAACCATACAGATGTGAAAGAGACTATTGTGACGATTTACAATTACTTTACGATAGTTTTCAGACAGCGCAATAATGATGAATTATAATTTTGAGATTTTTCCGCCCGGTATTTTTCAGGGCGGTTTTTTGTATATAATATACTCCCCGTACAAATTGTGAAAGATTCGTGAACAACGCCTTAAAGGGTTGATTTATGAAAAAGTTATGATATAATTAACACTCAAATCGTTAGCTGACTAACTGTTTGAGTGTTTTTAACTTTTTAACTATTATGATAAATAACAGGAAGGGGATATGTATGGAACATACGGAAGATCTGAGAAAGGAAGTCATATGTTCAATGTTAAGGGTGTACCAGCGGCAGAAGCATATCATTGAAAACATGCTAAGCTGTGAAAAGATTGGAATATACCCTGCTCAGCACAGATTGCTTATGGAACTTGCAAACGACAGCGAAATAAGCCAGAAAGAACTTTCAAAGAGGCTGCACGTATCGCCTGCTACCGTTACAATAAGCATTAAGAAGCTAGTCCGGGACGGTTATGTAAAAAAGACCAGCTTAAAGGATGACAACAGATACAATATGATAGCTATTACTGACAAGGGAAAGAAGATAATAGAAAAAAGCGTAAGGATATTTGACGCGGCTGACGAAAAAATACTCGCGGGTTTTTCCGATGAGGAGCTTGACAGACTGAACGACATGTTTATAAGGATGTACGACAATCTTAAGGATTGAGATTCTGTGAAACTGCCGTCAATAAGTCAGGCAACGTTTTTCAGGTTATCATTGTAATGAAATTTAATTATGGCAGGAGGAAAAATATATGAAAATATATGCGAAGTATGTCAAACCATACTGGTATGCATTTATTCTCGGACCGGTACTGATGATAGTGGAAGTAGTCGGCGAGGTCGTTATGCCGAAACTTCTGCAGCTTATTATTGACAACGGTATCAATATTAATGGAACGGGCAATGTTCCGTACATATTAAAGATTGGCGTGCTGATGGTTATAACCGCGGCTCTCATGCTGCTTGGAGGCGTTGGGGGAGCGTACTTTTCTATAAAGGCGTCGGTCAACTTTGCGGGAGACTTGAGGCAGGACGTATTTGAGAAGGTGCAGAAGTTCTCGTTTGCCAATATAGAGAAGTTCTCCACGGGCTCGCTCGTCACAAGGCTCACGAACGATATAACGAATGTGCAGAATCTTGTGGCAATGTCGCTGCGAATGATGCTCAGGGCGCCGGGAATGTTTATAGGCGCGCTCATAATGGCATTTATGACGAATGCAAGACTTGCAATTGTAATAGTAATCATAATACCTTTACTGTCGATTGTGCTGTTTCTCATTATGGGAAAAGGTTTCCCCCGTTTTAAGATTATGCAGACGAAGATTGACAGGCTGAATTCCGTCGTACAGGAAAATATTACAAATGCAAGGGTTGTGAAATCGTTTGTGCGCGAGGAGCGTGAGATTGAGAAATTTGAGGATGCAAACTCTGATTTGAAGGATAACACGCTCAGGGCGTTGAAGATAGTAATATTTACGATGCCGGTTATGACGCTCGCAATGAATATAACGACTATGGCAATCGTATGGTTTGGCGGCAGGCAGATACTTGTAGGGGATATGCCTATCGGAAAGCTTACGCTGTTTACAACGTACACCGTACAGATACTTATGTCTCTCATGTTTGTGTCATTTATTATGATTATGGGTTCAAGGGCGCTTGCGTCGTCCGAAAGAATCAAGGAAGTGCTTAGGACGGAAATTGATTTGAACGACGACGAGGCGGCGGCAAATAAAAATGCAGGAAAAACACTTCCGGTTGTTACGAAGGGAAGTATTGAATTTAAAAATGTAAGCTTTAGATATTATAAGAAAAATAAGCAGAATGTGCTTAGTAATATATCGTTCAAGGTAGAGCCCGGACAGACGGTTGGCATTATCGGCTCCACAGGTTCGGGAAAGACGAGTATGGTGCAGCTGATTCCACGTCTGTATGATGTGGATGAGGGCGAGGTGCTTGTCGACGGAATCAATGTAAAGGAATATATGCTTGACGACCTTAGGGGAGGCGTGGGCATGGTGCTTCAGAAAAATACGCTGTTTACTGGAACGATTGAGGAAAACTTAAGATGGGGAAATGAGCATGCGGACCACGCTGAAATTGAGCGGATAGCCGGTTATGCACAGGCTGACACGTTTATAAAATCATTTTCCGCCGGCTACGATACGGTGCTCGACCAGGGAGGAGTTAACGTGTCGGGAGGGCAGAAGCAGAGGCTCTGTATTGCAAGAGCGCTGTTAAAGCATCCGAAAATACTTATTCTTGACGATAGCACGAGCGCGGTTGATACGGCTACGGAGGCCATTATAAGGGATAATTTTATGAAAGAGATTCCGGATACTACAAAGCTGATAATTGCACAGAGAATATCATCCGTTATTGACGCCGACAAGATTATCGTGTTGGACGACGGCGAGATTGCCGGCGAGGGAGTGCACGGCGAGCTCATTAAGAACTGCGAGACGTATCAGGAGATATATTATTCGCAGATGGAAAAGGAGGACGCGGTATGATGGAACAATCAAAGCCAAAAGCCTCGAAGGAGACGATAAAAAGACTTTTAGGATATATGGCGAAGGATAAGCTGGCGCTTATAATCGTATTTTTATGCGTAATACTGAGCGCGGCTATGACGCTTGCGGGTTCTTATCTTTTAAGGCCGATTGTGAATACGCTTGCCGAAGACCTGCAGAAGGTAAGCGCGTGCGTCAGGGATTCCGCCGACTATACGGACGCGCTCGGACAGGGAGTGTTCAACCTGTTAAAGGGACTGCTTTTAATGGGGGCCGTTTATGTATTGTGCGTGCTGTCGACATACGCGCAGTCAAGGATTATGATAGGCGTTTCCCAAAGGGCTATATATTCGGTAAGGCGGGACTTATACAATAAGCTTCAGACCCTTCCGATACGATTTTTTGACGAGAGAAGTACCGGAGAGGTGATGAGCCGTTTTACAAATGACGTCGATGCAATCGGCGAGATGCTCAACAATACGATTACGCAAATAATTAACGGCGTCATTACCGTTGTCGGAACGATTGCAATCATGTTCTATACAAACTGGATTCTTGCTATAGTTACTATGGCTTTCCTGCCTCTTATGCTGAAAGCGGGAGCTTCCATTGCAAAGAAGAGCCATAAGTTCTATTCAGGCCAGCAGGCGGCTCTCGGAGCGGTCAACGGTTACATAGAGGAAACTGTTACAGGTCAGAAAGTTGTAAAGGTATTCTGCCACGAGGAGAAGGCGATTGAGGAATTTGGCAGTCTTAATGACGAGCTCCGGGATAAGCAGATTAAGGCGCAGTTTTTTGGTGGAATTATGGGGCCGGTGATGGGCAATCTCAGTCAGATAAATTATGCCGTGGTGGGCGCTGTCGGAGCCATTCTCTGCATTGTAAAGAAGGTAGTAACCCTCGGACCGCTAAAAATTGTTATAGGCGGCTTTGATGTTGGAGGGGTGACCGTGTTTGTCAATTATTCAAGGCAGTTTTCCCGTCCGGTAAATGAGCTGGCAATGCAGGTTAACACAATATTCTCCGCACTTGCGGGAGCGGAGAGGGTATTTCAGGTGATGGACCTTGACCCTGAGGAGCCGGATGCCAAAAATGCGGTTGATATGGACGCACTTGACATAAAAGGAAAAGTTGTGTTTGAAAATGTGACATTCGGATATAACTCTGATAAGATTGTTCTGGAAAATCTTTCGTTGTATGCAAAACCGGGGCAGAAGATTGCATTTGTCGGTTCTACGGGAGCGGGAAAGACGACTATTACCAACCTTCTGAACAGGTTTTATGATATTAACGAGGGAACGATTACAATCGACGATAGAAATATAATGGAATACACAAGGCAGAGCCTGAGAAAAAATATTGCGATGGTTCTTCAGGATACGCACCTGTTCAGCGGAACTATCAGGGAGAACATACGCTACGGCCGTCTTGACGCTACGGACGAGGAGGTTGAAGAGGCGGCAAAGATTGCCAGCGCCCACTCGTTTATAAGGAGGCTTGAGGACGGCTATGACACAATGATTGAGGGCGACGGGGACAATCTGAGCCAGGGCCAGAGACAGCTCCTTAACATAGCGAGGGCCGCCATTTCAAAAGCCCCGATACTTGTGCTCGACGAGGCGACGTCATCCGTAGATACCAGGACAGAAAAACATATCGAGCATGGAATGGACAGGATTATGAAAGACCGGACTACATTTGTAATCGCACACAGGTTATCGACCGTACGCAACGCCGATGCGATTATGGTACTTGAACACGGAAAAATCATTGAGCGGGGAACGCACGAGGACCTTCTTGCGCTTAAGGGAAGATATCATATGCTATATACGGGCGCGCTTGAGCTTGATTAGCTGCATACGCTGTTAAAAATTTGATGTAGAAGTTTCAGAACTTTTATTTTTTATTTGACAAATGCATATTTTTGTACTATTGTACTAATCAAATAATACGCTCATAAGATTTTAGGGGGGATAGTAGGAAATGACAAAATTAAGTGTTAAAAAACCGTTTCTTACAATAGTTGCCATAGTAATTATTCTCGTTATCGGTTTTGTTTCCATGGATAAGATGAAGACGGACCTGCTTCCGGATATAAGCATGCCTTATATGATGATAATTACTACGGAGCCGGGCGCAAGTCCCGAGAAAATAGAAAACGATGTTGTGAAGCCGCTTGAGAGCGCGCTTGGAACGATTAGCGGCGTCGAGAAGGTAGTCAGCAACTCAGCTGAAAACTACTGTCTTGTAATGTTAGAGTTTTCGGACCATACGAACATGGATTCCGCAATGGTAAGAGTGTCTTCCGCAATCAATCAGGTAACGCTTCCGGAAGTATGCGGAACTCCGAATATAATGGAGATAAGTATGGACATGATGGCCACCATGTATACGATGGTATATCGCGAGGGGATGGACATCGTCGAGCTTTCTGACTTTACGGAGGAGGTAGTGATACCTTATTTTGAGCGTCAGGAGGGAGTTGCCAGCATTACGCCTATAGGAACCGTAAAGGAGACTATAGAAGTAAGGCTCGACGAACAAAAGATCGAGAAGATAAACGACGATATTCTTGTAAAAACAAATGATAAGCTCAAAGACGCGCAGAAAAAGCTTGACAAGGCGGAGAAGAAGCTTAGAAAGGCTAAGAAAACCCTTGAGAATCAGCAGAGCGAGCTTTCGGATAAAAAGAATGACGCCAACAGCGGGATATCGTCCGCCATGCTGAAACTTGACCAGGCAAACGCCACAAAGGCGGCTTACGAGGCGACGCTTTCAGGGCTGCAGGCGAGCAAGAGCGCCCTTGAGGGTGAAAAGAAAGCATATAAAGATAATGACATAGAAGGAAATTATAAAAAGATTAATGATATGTTCGCTACGATGTCAGAATCAATGGGGCCGCTTGCCGCGCAGGCCGGAATCGAGATTCCATCGAGCGTCGGGGACGCAGTAAAACATCCCGATAAGTTTAATAAATTTGCGGCATATGCCGCTTCAGCAGGATTTGGCGAGGGCATATCCTCGCTCACGCCCGAATCCCTTAAGACTATGTATGATATTGTTGAAAAGAGGATTCCGCAGATTGACGCCGAGCTTGCAAATCTTAAAACGGAAATTATGGCGGCGCAGGCAATTGTCGACAATATCAACAAGCAGATGAAAGATATTGATAAAAACTATGAAAAGGCATTTACCGGGGCGCTTGAGTCCGCGGCCGGATTCGGTTCGGGAGACGCACAAATGGCTGCCGGAAAGACGGAACTTGACAATGCAGTGAAGGAACTTGACGAAGCTAAAAAGACGCTTAAGGAGTCAAAGAAAGCCGCAAGAGAAAATGCTAACCTTGACAAACTGCTCACGCTTGAAGCGTTGTCGGGATTAATATATGCGCAGAACTTTTCAATGCCGGCAGGGTATGTCGATGATAAGAACGACAACCAGTGGCTTTTAAAAGTTGGAGACGAGTACGGCAGCGTGGAAGACATTAACAATATGGTACTGTGCAAGGTCCCGGGAGCCGGAACGGTGAAGCTTTGCGACGTCGCGTCTGTAACCCTCATAGACAATTCTGAGCAGACTTATACAAAATACAACGGAAAAGACGCCGTTCTTATGTCAGTGTACAAGGCGAGCACTGCTAATACGAGCGAGGTTGCGGATAACTGTAAGGAAGCGATGAAAGAGCTTGAGGAGGAATACGACGGACTGAAGATGGTAACGTTCAGCGACCAGTCGCAGTACATCTCATTATTCCTGTCAAGCGTATTGTCAAGTATATTCATTGGCGCGCTTCTTGCAATCATCGTTCTTGCGCTGTTCCTTAAGAGTGTGAAGCCTACGATGGTAGTTGCGTTCAGTATTCCGTTCAGCGTGCTGTTTGCAATAATCATTATGTACTTTACCGGAATTAATATTAATGTAATGTCGCTAGCGGGACTTGGTCTTGCAATCGGTATGCTTGTAGACAATTCTATAGTCGTAATAGAGAACATATGCCGTCTGCGGGCAAAGGGGCTTAGCGCTCCGAGGGCTGCGGTGCAGGGAACAAAACAGGTAGGCGCGCCTATCATAGCGTCAACGATAACAACGATATGTGTATTTTTACCGATGGTATTCACCACTGGAATGGTAAAGGATCTTGTAGTACCGTTCGCACTGACAATATCGTATGCGCTCACAGCGTCGCTTCTTGTCGCGCTGACAGTCGTTCCAAGCATAAGCTCGATGATTCTTAAAAAGGCTACGCAAAAGAGGCAGCCTTTCTATGAAAAGTTTCAGAATGTATATGCGAAGGCGCTCGGATGGTGTCTCAGATTTAAGATTGTTACAATAGCGATTGCGGCCGGGCTTCTTATCTTCAGTGTGTACGAGGTTCTTAGGATGGGAATCGTCTTAATCCCTAACATGAGCGGGGATACCATTTCCATAATGGCTGAGGTTCCTGAGAATTCGGACAATGAACAGGCCGTTAAGATGGCGGACGATATAATGGACGCTGTACTCGGAGTTGAAGGCGTTAAGGAAGTCGGAGTCATGGACAGTACGTCCACTACCAATATGCTGGTGGGAGGGCTTGCTGAGAAAAATGAGGACGATACGTTTATGGGATTCGCTTTCTATATAATTCCGGACGAGAGCGTCAACACAATTGATAAGATGAACGACCTTACCGACAGTCTTAAAGAGGCCACGGAAGGAATTGAAGGCAATATATCCGTCGGAACCGAGGAAGCGTCCTCATCAATGCTGTCAACCGGAATAACTGTCAACATATATGGCGACGACATAGACAGACTTATTGAGATAAGCGGCGATATAGCCGGTATCATGGAAGGCGTCGACGGAATTACCGAGGTGTCGAATGGAATTGAGGAGAGCGACAAGGCCCTTCACCTTGTAATTGATAAAGACAAGGCAGCGAAGAAGGGACTTACCGTAGCCCAGATTTATCAAGAGATAAATGATAAGCTTACGACAGAGAAAACCGCGGCAAAGCTTTCGATTGACGGAACGGATGTTGAGATATCAATAATCAATGAGCTCGATAAGCTTGATTATGACAATCTTATGGACCTTGAGCTTTCAGTTAAGTCTATGGACGATGAAGGAAAGGAAAAGACGAAAACTTACAAGCTTTCGGAATTTGCCGTACAGGAAGAAATGGACGCAGCAAGCGTTATAAGGAGAGAGAACCAGAAGCGGTATATATCTGTTACGTCTTCCGTGGAAGACGGGGAGAATGCAACGCTTATATCAAGGGAGCTTGAACCGCTGTTGGAAGAATACGAGGCGCCAAAGGGCTATTCGGTCGAGATAGCCGGCGAATCGGAACAGGCCATGGATATGGTAAACCAGATGGTGCTTGCGCTCGCCCTTGGTCTTTTGCTCATTTACCTTGTAATGGTGGCGCAGTTCCAGAGTCTGTTATCACCGTTTATCGTACTGTTTACCGTGCCGCTTGCATTTACAGGCGGACTTATAGGGCTGCTTATAGCTGGCGAGGAGATATCCGCAATGTCAATGATGGGATTCATGGTTCTTATGGGAACGGTCGTTAACAACGGTATCGTTTTCGTGGATTACGTAAACCAGTTAAGAATACAGGGACTTGACAAGCGCAATGCGCTTATCGCTACGGGAAGGACGAGAATGAGGCCTATACTTATGACGGCGATAACTACAATCCTTGCAATGAGTAACATGGTATTTACGAGGGATATCAGTTCCTCCATGTCAAAGGGTATGGCAATAGTAATATCCGGCGGACTTTTATACTCGACGATAATGACTTTGTTTATAGTTCCTGTAATGTATGATATATTCTATAGGAAGAAGCCGAAGGTAATCGACGTCGGGGAAGACCTTGACGACGAGATGAACGACGCCGAGGAGTATATAAAATCTCTGGGATTATAAAATCTTTATGAATATAGTTATACGCTGCCGCTTTGACGAATACGTTAATTTGAAGCGGCAGCTTCGGTTTTCTACATAAAATATTGGGGCTGTTCGTATATTTTCAGCGTTACAGTTCAGTTAATAAAGGAACAGAGGGTGTTTAATGAAGAGAATATTAGTTGTTGTACAGATTGATATGCTCCCTTCTAGGTAGACAAGTAAAATAATAAAAACTTGTCACTTAGAAGGGGGCATATTTTATGTATAAAAGGAAACTATCTGTTGAGGATAAGATATATGCTGTG
>JAAVXK010000105.1 GCA_022790615.1 Lachnospiraceae bacterium | reverse complement strand
TAATGAGCCTTATATACAAGGCGGACCCTAACGATGTAAAACTTATCATGATTGACCCTAAGGTAGTGGAACTTAGTATATATAACAGTCTGCCGCATTTGTGTATACCTGTCGTGTCGGACCCTAAAAAAGCTGCTGCGGCGCTGCACTGGGCCGTCGTTGAGATGGACGAGCGGTACCGCAAATTTGCTGAACTTGGAGTCCGGGATTTGCTTGGCTTTAATAAAAAGATTGAGACGCTTACGGAAAATCCGAACCTATATAGAAGTATGCCACAGATTGTTATTATAGTGGACGAGCTGGCCGACCTCATGATGGTTGCCTCGCATGAGGTTGAGGATTCCATATGCCGTCTTGCCCAGAAGGCGAGGGCGTGCGGAATTCATCTGATTATTGCTACCCAGCGGCCTTCGGTAGACGTAATAACAGGACTTATTAAGGCAAACATACCGTCAAGAATCGCGTTTGCGGTATCGTCGCAGGTGGATTCAAGGACTATACTTGACAGCGTGGGAGCGGAGAAATTACTTGGAAAGGGAGACATGCTGTTCTTCCCACAGGGATTTTCAAAACCGGTGCGGGTGCAGGGAGCGTTTGTATCGGACGACGAGGTAGCAAGAGTAACCGAATTCATTCAGGCACAGTACGACAGTCCGATATATGACCAGGCAATTGATAACAAGATTAACGAGGTTCAATTTGCATCTAATCAGACGGCGTCCGCGTCGGCAGCCGCAGCCGAAGCAGACGATAACGGCCGGGATGCGATATTTGCGGAGGCCGGAAGGTTTGTTATTGAGAAGCAGAAGGCTTCTATAGGCGTACTCCAACGCGTATTCAAGATTGGATTTAACAGGGGCGCAAGAATTATGGACCAACTGTGCGAGGCGGGAGTCGTGAGCGACGAAGACGGAAAGAAGCCGAGAAATATTCTTATGACTATGGAAGAATTTGAACGGATGATTGAGGAAGGCAGGTAGGGCGTTTGAAGCTTTGGATTGTTGTAAATCATTTTCTAAGGAATAGCAAGTTTACGGAGCTTGAGACGAGATTCGAACGCGCTGCGGTGAAAGCCGGCGTGGATTACGCTATTGTCACGAATATGGAATGTATGCCAGAATACAGCGCCGGCAGCTTACATACCGGCGTTATTCCTGACGACGGGAATCCGGTACTGTTCTGGGATAAGGATATAATTCTGGCCAGAAGCCTTGAAAAGAATGGACACAGACTATATAACAGTGCGGATGCGATAGAGACATGCGACAATAAAATACTAAGCGGATGCAGGCTGGCGGCTTCCGGCATCAGGATGCCCGTTACCGTGCCTGCTCCAATGACCTACTCAAACATAGGTTATACCGACACTTCATTTATTAAGAATGCTTCTAAACGTCTCGGATATCCCGTTGTTGTCAAGGAGGCGTTCGGTTCGTTCGGAGCGCAGGTGTACAAGGCTGACAATTACAGCGAGCTTATACGCATTACCGACAATATAAGCTCGCCTTTTCTATTGCAGGAATATATCGGAAGCAGCTATGGCAGGGATATCAGGCTGCAGGTTGTCGGAGACAGGGTTGCCGCTTCCATGTACAGATATTCGGATAACGACTTCAGGGCCAATGTAACCAATGGCGGAAAGATGAAACCTTACATACCAAATGACGCGCAGTGTGGGCTTGCCGTCAGCGCGGTCAAAAATCTCGGACTTGATTTTGCCGGGGTGGACGTGCTTTTTGGCGAGAATGACGAGCCTATACTGTGCGAGGTGAACTCGAATGCGCATTTTAAAAATATTGACGAGTGTACCGATTCCGATATTGCAGGGGAGATTATAAAGTATATATTAAAGGATGCATTATAGCGACGGTATGCCTTTATGATATAATGATAATATTATAAGGGAAGCATTACAGAAAGAATAGAAACATATTACTTTTATCTGTGTGAATTAGGGATGGTGAAGTATATCGTTATATGGATAATGTACCACGAAAGAGATGTGGAAAAAAATAAATGGTTCATAGATACATGTATTGAAACATGCAGAGTATATAACATGCAGATGCATCTTGTCACTGTTGAACATTTTTTTAAGATGCATGGCAAAACGCAATACATGCTGCCGGCTGCCGTTGTTGCGAGAATGATTCATCCTGCAGTATCTAAGCTTCTGGAAGATGAGGGCGTTCGTGTATACAACAGTTATAATGTCTCGAATATAAGCAATAACAAAGCCGGGTGTATGCGATATGTCCATTCCCTTGGAGTTAAGCATATTCCTACGCTTGCAATTTCATATACTAAAAAAAGCGGCTATGTATTCGAACCGGTATGCAGCGGCGGCGAAGCAAAAGTATTAAGACGGTTGATGGAAGACGTTGACATTTTTGATGAATACATAATAAAATCAGTTTCTGGCCATGGCGGAAAGGAAGTTATGATATTGTCCGAATACTTTAAAAAGTATGCGTGTTCATTTAAGAATTTTAAGTCTGCGCCAAAACCGCAGGAAGAAGCAGCCGCGAATTATTATTCAGACAAATATGTTGTGCAGCCGCTTATCGAATGTGACGGCAGGGATTTACGCGTATATGTAATAGGCGGTCATATAATAGGTGCGGTTATAAGAAAGGCAAACGGTGGGTTTAAGTCTAATTTTTCGCTTGGCGGAACGGTAGAACCGTATACGCTGAACAAAGAGCAGGAGAGTATAGTAAAAAAGATAACAGACTCTATTGCTATTGATTACGCAGGTTTGGATTTTCTTGTCTGCGGGGAAGACGACGCGCTTATATTTAATGAAATGGAAGACGTCGTGGGCGCAAGGATGCTGAGTGCGTGCTCGGACATTGATTATATTGGATGTTATATTCGGCATATTAAGTTAACTATTCAGTCAACATATAATTCATATAATTCGATAACCCCAGGTATATACAATATATGATAAAAATGTTATACTAGAGCGTGTTTGAAAATTGCTTTCTGCCAGATGCGTTTCACACTTTGTGGGAGATTTGTGCCAAATGAGGGAAGCGTAGCGGGCTATGTTGACTGAATTTGGCGTAAATATACCGCAAAGTGGGGGCGCAGATGGCGGGAATGAATTTTCAAACACGCTCGAATACACAGTTGTTTATTTTATATATAAAATCGGAGGTGTCTTATGAAAACTGACATAGAGATAGCGCAGGATGCGCAGTTACAACCGATAACGGAAGTTGCGGGCAAGCTTGGCATTGATTCCGACGATCTGGAACTGTACGGCAGATACAAAGCCAAGATTAGCGATGGACTGTGGGAAAAAAATAAGGACAACAGGGATGGAAAACTCATTCTTGTGACGGCGATTAATCCGACGCCAGCGGGTGAAGGAAAGACTACCACTACCGTGGGTCTCGGACAGGCAATGGGCATTCTCGGAAAGAAATCAGCTATAGCGCTGAGGGAGCCGTCTCTCGGCCCGTGTTTCGGAATTAAGGGAGGAGCTGCCGGGGGAGGATATGCGCAGGTAGTTCCTATGGAGGAGCTGAATCTTCATTTTACCGGTGATTTTCATGCTATAACATCAGCGAACAATCTGCTTGCCGCAATGCTTGACAATCATATAAAGCAGGGCAACGAGCTTACTATAGATCCTGACCAGATTGTGTGGAAACGATGCGTTGACATCAACGACAGGGTGCTTCGCAACATAGTGGTCGGACTGGGAAGAAAAGCCGACGGCGTTGTGCGTGAAGACCATTTCATAATAACAGTCGCGTCAGAGATAATGGCCGTACTCTGCCTTGCTGACAACATGCAGGACTTAAAGAAACGCCTTTCAAGAATTATAATTGCATATACGTACGACGGAAAGCCCGTCACGGCGGAACAGATTCACGCTACCGGTTCAATGGCCGCGCTCCTAAAAGACGCGATAAAACCCAATTTAATACAGACTCTTGAGCATACGCCGGCATTTGTCCACGGGGGACCGTTTGCAAATATTGCGCACGGGTGCAACAGTGTGCGCGCTACGAAGACGGCTCTAAAGCTTGCCGATTATGTCGTAACCGAAGCCGGATTCGGAGCGGACCTTGGGGCCGAGAAGTTCTTTGACATAAAATGCAGGATGTCGGGGCTTAAGCCTGACGCAGTTGTTCTTGTTGCGACTGTAAGGGCGTTAAAATATAACGGCGGGGTGGCAAAGGATAACCTTAACATAGAAAATTTAGAAGCGCTAAGGGCCGGAATTGTAAATCTTGAAAAGCATATCGAGAATATTGCGAAATATAACGTGCCGTGCGTCGTAACGCTGAATCGGTTTGTTTCCGACACGGACGCCGAGCTAAGTTACGTAAGGGAATTCTGCGAGGCAAGAGGCTGTACTTTTGCTCTGTCCGAAGTGTGGGAGAAAGGCGGCGAGGGCGGCGTTGCGCTTGCAAAGACGGTTCTTGATACGATTGAGCGAAAGGAGAGCAATTTCAAACCGCTCTATCCTGACGATATGCCGCTGAAAGAGAAGATGGAGACGGTTGCAAGAGAGATATACGGTGCGGACGGCGTCACGTTTGACGCGGCGGCTCTAAAATCAATAGAAAGACTTGAGGAGCTCGGCTTTGGTAATATGCCTGTATGTATGGCCAAGAACCAGTATTCACTGTCTGACGACCCTAAAAAACTCGGAAGACCGGACGGCTTTACGGTCAATATACGCGAGGCGTATGTGTCTGCGGGGGCAGGATTCGTCGTAGCGATAACCGGAACTGTTATGACGATGCCAGGGCTTCCTAAAGTTCCCGCGGCGGAACGAATCGACGTTGACGATAACGGAAAGATAACGGGTCTTTCCTAAATTTTATAAGGTATACCCCGCAGCCTGCTGCGGGGTATTTGACTTTTACCTGGGAACGGATAAAAACGAACGTTACATCTGTCCTTTGAACTTCTGCTCGCAGTATATACATCTGTATACGCGTTTTTCAGGGTCTGTCAGTTTAAATGTGTGCAGAAGTCCGCGCTCTGTCGGTGAGGATGTTATGCATCTGGGATTTTTGCATTTAATAATGTTCGTAACCTTTTCAGGAAGGTTCGGATGTTCCTTTTTTACGATTTTGTCGTCCTCAATAAAATTGAGCGTTATGTTTGAGTCCAGAACAGCCAGAAGGTTGAGGTCTGCCGGTATCGGCCCCTCTATTTTTATTATATCTTTTTTGCCCATCTTGCTGCTTTTTGCATTTTTAATGATTGCAACGCTTGAGTCTGCTTTTTCAAGATTGAGATAGTTGTATATTTCCATGGCGCATCCCGCCTTGATATGGTCGATTACGACTCCTTTGTGAAGTCCTCCTATATTTAACATGTTCTGTCAATTCTCCTTTCATGTCATATAATAGTTCATTCCTGTTACATCCATTATTCGTTCTGTTTTGGCTCGTCCAATCCAAGCAGGGTCATTATAAGGGCCATTCTTACATACACACCAAAATTGGCCTGCTTAAAATAAACGGCTCTTGGGTCGTCGTCAACTTCTGTGGCAATCTCATTAATTCTCGGAAGCGGGTGGAGGATGTACATATCTTTCTTCGCATTTTTCAGTTTGGCATTGTCAAGAATGAAACTGTCCTTGAGCCGGATGTAATCTTCTTCGTTGAAAAACCTCTCCTGTTGTACACGTGTCATATACAGTATGTCAAGTTCCGGCAAAACGGATTCCAGGTCGGAGGTCTCTTTGTACGGAATATTTTTAACATCAAGCGTCTCTTTTGTAATATATGTCGGAATTTTAAGCTCTTTTGGCGCTATGAGCACAAATTTCGAACCCGGGTATCGTACCATTGCATTAATAAGGGAATGAACGGTCCTGCCAAATTTCAAATCGCCGCACAATCCGATTGTAAGTCCCTCGAGCGTCCCTTTTAACTCCTTGATTGTGAGAAGGTCGGTCAAAGTCTGCGTGGGATGGTTGTGCCCGCCGTCGCCGGCGTTTATTACAGGGATGTTTGAGTATTGCGACGCAACGAGCGGCGCGCCCTCCTTTGGATGCCGCATGGCGCATATATCGGCATAACATGATATGATACGTATGGTGTCGGCTATACTCTCGCCTTTTGACGCCGAACTTGAATCAGCCGAAGAAAAACCGAGTACGCTGCCGCCAAGATTAATCATTGCTGATTCAAAACTTAATCGGGTTCTTGTACTCGGTTCATAAAATAGGGTTGCAAGCTTTTTTCCGTCGCATACTTTGGAATAAAGCTTTGGGTTTCTGTATATTCTGCCTGCCAGTGAAAGAATATCGTTTAATTCGTCTATTGACAAATCGTTCGGACTTATAATATGTCTCATAATACGCTCCTATCTGTGGACATGTACCACGTATTTTCATAATATTCTACATCATTTTTCCAATAGATACAAGCTAAAAATCGTATTTAAAATGTCAATTAAAAGTAAAATAAAAGTAAAACTGCTTTTGACGTGTAATTCATATTATTACTTACATTATTACTTACCAAATGCAGTTAAAAAAGTCAAATAGATATGCAAGTATGGCTGCTTAGTTCATTTCGTACGCGAGAATAAAGTAAAAAAAGGGGATATGCAATATTTTTCTTGTAATAAAATAGAATATTATGGTACAATTGTAAATATCAGACAAAGAGTACATTGAGTTTTTAAACTAAATAAAAAACAAAGGAGAGATTATTATGGTATATAATCATGTTAAAGAAAAAAGTTTAAAAAAATGCATACGGTTTGCAGCGCTGTTTATAATTATATCGGCATTTGCTTTTACTTCAAAAAATGAGGTAAGGGCGCAGAAAAACAATTTAAATGATAGTAAATATAAAGCGGCCTGCGAAGAAGCAATTATGACAGTCCAGCCGCTTAACAGCGAAAAAAAAGACGTCGTAATCGGAGACTTATATAATGTAATTGATACAGAAGGAGAGCTTGCGGGATATTCATTAGGATATTATGTTGATGACGAACCGTATGGTTACGCAATATACAGTTTAAAAAATAAATGTATTAGTGAATTTGTGTTCGAGTCAGGCGTACAGAATATGTACGTGGAATTGGAGGAAAAAGCAGACGAACTTGAGGAAATAGATAATGATGAAATAATAAGCAGCATTGTATATGACGGCGTGATTGATTACTTTTTGATTGACGACGAAGGAAACAGCATTTCAACGGATGCGATATATAATAATATAACGCAGGACAAAACCGGGGAAATTGTAGAGGATGAACAATGTGATATTGACGCAATTTTAAATAGTGAATATAATACTGAGGTACAGTCAAGCTCCAAGAAAGAGACGGCAGGTGTGGCGTCTTCATATTATGGGTCTGAGACGAATTATTGGGGTATAGGTTGTTCTGACAATGATATATTTAACTGTGTGCCCGATTATAAGCTGACAATGATAAACCAAGACTATTATATTAAAAATGCAAAGAAATATTGCTGCAAGGTTTCTGCGGGAACCGGGTGCCTTAATTGGATGGGGCTGCTTGTGAATGAAAGCTTAGTCGATACGTATAATTACATATGGTCGTATTGTGGTATGAGTACAGAGTTAAACAAACCTGCACAAGATGATTATCCGGCATACGCTTATTATGGGTTGAATAATTATGATTTGGCCAGGGCTATGAACAGTATCTTTGCAGGCAAAGGGGTCGGTACAAGGGCGGAAAGTGTATATAGGCCGGCCTTTTCAAAGTTTGTCGACTGTATATGGAGGAGCACCTCGTCTGAATCATATCCGGCTGTACTTTCCATTGGGGGCTACAGTTATACGTCGGGAACAGAAGTATATGAGGGCCATGCATTAATTGCCGAGTCATATATTAGAAAGAGAAGAGCGGATTCAGGGTACGATAACTATATTGGCGTATATCAGAATTGGTTTGGCGGGGAAGGAAGCATGTCAGACCCCCAAAGTACGTTTGATTTAATCAGATATTTTAATTATGATAACTTAATGAACGAAGAAAATATTGAAGTAGGCGGCGTAATATTTAATAATGTTTCCAGCAGAAACATAAAAGAGTCAACAACAACTTATGCAAGCGGAAATAACATTGAGATTTCATGTTATGTACCTAGCGGCACAAAATATGTGTATTTTCCAACCTGGACGGCGTCCAGTAACGGC
>JAAVXK010000004.1 GCA_022790615.1 Lachnospiraceae bacterium | reverse complement strand
GTAGAACCAACGGAGCCTCCAGTAGAACCGACAGACACACCAGCGCCAACGGAGCCTCCAGTAGAACCGACAGACACACCAGCGCCAACGGAGCCTCCAGTAGAACCGACAGACACACCGGCGCCAACGGAGCCTCCAGTAGAACCGACAGATACACCGGCGCCTACAGATACTCCGGCACCGACGGAAGCTCCGGATGAGTATACGTCATTTGTTGACTTGACGGCTTCAAGCAGGTATGATGCCGAGAAGGGCGGACTTGTGATAGATGATGCTGAAAGTGTAAATTCATTTACGGACTTTGTTCTTCCGGAAGAAGTTGCTGTGGGTGAAAAAGTTAATATGACCATTGAGGGAACTTATACTGGCAGCACAGGATTCAGAGTATATATTGGCAATGGAAATGATTCTTATCATGCGCCAAAGAAGTTTGCCGGTGATTTTGCAAGCGGAGCTTTTGTGGAGACATTTACTCTAAGCAATGAGTGTGGACAGAATAGCAATAATGGCCCTGGAGGAAATAACCCAGCTACAAAGCTTACAATTAAAGGACCTGAATGGAATCAGCCGACAATCAACGGACTTATAATCAAATCAATAAAAATAGAATATGTTGACAGAAAGCCTGTTGATACATTTTTATCGGTTGACCTGACGGCGTCAAACAAATATGATACCGACAGGGGCGGACTTGTAATTGATGATGAGGAAGGAAATTCATTAACAGAAATAAATCTTCCTGAAACGATTGCGCAAAAGGAAAAGGTTGAGATCACTATTGAGGGAACCTATACAGGTACCAGGGGATTCAGAATGTGGATTGGTAACGGACCTAATTGTTATCAGAACGCTCCTCAGATATTTGATGTTAATTTTGCACAGGGAGACTTTAAGAAGACATTTACGGCGTCCAATGACACGGGAGGCAGCCCTGCCACAATGCTTACATTTAAGGGACTTAATCAGGATCTTATTAACGGACTTGTAGTCAAATCAGTAACAATTAATTATGTTGAGAGAACGTCCGATATTGAACTCAATCTTGAAAAAGATACGTCATACGTTATAGACGGTGTCGGTACCGCGGCAGCTTATGAAAATGGGGCTCTTAAAGTTTCATTGGAAAAAGGGGAGGGAATTGTATTTGCGAACCCATTTTATAACCCTTCAAATTACAGATATGTTACGTTAACGTATACTACTGCAGGCAGCAATGTAGAGGCGTATGTCTTTGACGGTAATATGGGAGACGACGGCAAGGGTGAATCTCCGGCAGGCCAGGTTGCGGCAGGTGATTTGGATGCCGGCGAGGATGTTACTGTGATATATGACGCTGTAAAATCAATGCACGGATTAAAACTTGTAAATACCGGTGAAAAAACGGATATTATAATTAAGTCGGTAGTGTTCTCAGGTAATGTTGATGTTCCGATGCCAAAACACGTTGATTTGTCAGGCGTGATATTTGGCGGAGATGATCAAGGTTTTTCTTCCTATAGCCCTGATTCTGGTATATCGGTAAACACTAAAGATGGCGGTACTACATTTGTATCCATTCCTTTGCCCGTAACCGTATCACCAGGACAGAAAGTGCAGGTGACAATTTCCGGTCCGCAGTGGGGTACGGCTGATTTCAGAATCTGGACCACCCCAAAGAATGCAACTACTTCTGGAGATTTTGTTGCGGATAACAGTATCTTCCTTGCGCCTGATCAAAAAGAAGACGGTTCATTTATGGGAACAGTGGAACTTACTGCCAAAGGTCAGAATTGTGATAGTATTACGTTAAAACCTTGGGGAGGAACTGCAATTAAGAATCTGATAATATCGGATATTAAAGTTATGGTTTTGGAGCCGGAAGAACCTGTAGAAATGTCTATCAATGATGTCCCGGCAGAGATGTTTGTAAAAGATACAGCATTAGTAAGCGTATCTGCCGGTAACGACACAATTGAAAATGTTGAATGGTCTGTTGATAGCGAGGCGGCTGCAATAGTACAGGATGAGGCAGACATTACAAAAGCTGTTATCACGGGAGTTAAAGAAGGTGATGTTACAGTTTCTGCAAAAGTTACTGTAAATCATGGTGGCGAGACTGTTTCAGATACCCTGACAGCTGAGCTTTTTGTATGTCCTTTAGCAGTCAGTTTGGACCTTTCAAAATGGAATACAGCAGGCTTTCCAATGAAGCAGAATGATGACGGAAGTATTGAGATAACTTATGACAAAGGTGATTACAGAAATACAGGTATAGATATACCTGCAAAATATTCAGGCTTGAGATTAGTGGAAGTATCTGTGACGTCTTATCGTGAAGACGGTACTAAGTTAGATGGCGGAAATCAGATTGAAGTAAAGCAGAATGCGTCAACGGGCGGGATTGACGGTGGATTATCATACGGTGCCGGAGTAAAAACATTTACTATACCTGATGACAAATCCTGCGGATACCTTATGATTAATGCCCAAAGTTCCGGTACTGAAAAGCAGATAATGAAGATTGATTATGTTAAGTTATATAGGGTAATTACATTTGATATTTCGGATATGAAGCCTGGAGCTGCAATATCTAAGGTGGTCAATGATGACGGTTCTGTAACTCTTTCGTTTGGAGAAGCGGCCTATACTGGATCAGGATTTAATGTTCCTGAAGAGTATAGGGATTGCGCTTGGTTTGAAGTTTATGCAGAACCGAAAAATGCGGACGGAGAAAGTAAAGGAGTGCAGGTCGGATTTAACTTTGATGATGGAACGAAAAATGAGCAATACCCTTCATGGACTGGTTATAAAGCCAGTGTGAATGTACCGGAAGGTAAAAAAGTTGTTGATATTATCATTAATAATCAGGACCATAATGTTAATATGACTGTATTCTATATCAAGGCTCATTACTAATGAAAAGAAATTAATAATCATGAAAAAAGGAGCTGTGCGCTGAATGATGATATGCTCCCTTCTAGGTAGACAAGTAAAATAATAAAAACTTGTCACTTAGAAGGGGGCATATTTTATGTATAAAAGGAAACTATCTGTTGAGGATAAGATATATGCTGTGAATCTGTATCT
>JAAVXK010000076.1 GCA_022790615.1 Lachnospiraceae bacterium | reverse complement strand
GTAGTATATTTATTCTTAATAATATATTACATTAAATATATTCAAAATGCAAACATTATTTTCATTATTTATGCAAAAATTTATGCAAGGATATAAGAAATTATCTTTTTAAAAACATGAATATGTGTTAAAATATTAATGAATAGCAGAACGACAGCCTATTCCCCTTATGCTGACAGAAGCTTAGTTATTTCTGACTCATACAGTATTAACTTCATTTATGACGGTATGAGGGTGAGCGTATTTTATAAAGATGCCGGTGAAGAAAATACTGTAATGGAAAGTCTGAATAACCTTAAATTTTATGAGGAAATATTAAATCAGGCGAATTATGACAGGACCAAAAAGGAAATACTGGATTTGAAGGGACAGGTAACGGAAGAAGAAAAACAAATGGAGGCAGAAGAACCGAAAGTAGAAAAACCGGAAAACTCTGAATCGGAAAAGAATCCCGTTTCTAAGGCAGATAAAAAAAGTATAAAGATAGTTGGGAAAAAAACAGTTAAATGCGGTAAGTCATACAAATATAAAGTGAGGACCAACGGTCTTTCAGGTAAGGTTAAGTGGTCGGTTAATAATAAAAATCGCGCTAAAATATATAAAACAGGTAAGTTAAAGGCGCTGAAAGAAGGTACGGTAAAATTAACGGTTAAGGTTCAGAAATATAAGCGCTCCATCAGAATAAGGATTAAATAACTAAGGCTTGTATAATGGTGAATGAAAAAAGAAGAAAGGATAAAATGAAAATGCAGGCATTTTCGCTTGAGGATTGGTGTGAATTATGAATTATAAGTTTTGGGGCTGGGAATGTGCCGACGTTTCGGCAGTTACGGACACGTATAGAAATATTAAAACGCCGCGGGATTTGTACGACGCGTTATCTTTCGTATGGTGTGAAGAGACATGCGCTCCGAGGATGAGAAAAGACTGGACTCCGGAAAACAAAACGCTTGGACAGTGTTCCATTACGGCGTTTCTTGCCCAGGATATATTTGGCGGAAAGGTTTATGGGGTTTTAAGACCCGGAGGAAACTACCATTGCTACAACGTAATCGGGGACTGCGTATTTGATTTGACAAGCGAACAGTTTGGGGACGAAGTTCTGGATTATGAGAATAACGAGGAGCAGTTTCGCGAGGTTCATTTTGCGAAAGAAGAAAAACGGCGGCGGTATGAGTATCTCAGAGAAAAACTGGAAGGGAAGTGTTGATATGTTATTTATAGAATATCCAAGGTGCACAACATGCCAGAAGGCAAAGAAATGGCTGGACGCGCATAATATTCAATATACGTCTCGTCATATTGTGGATGATAATCCTTCCTATGAAGAATTAAAGACATGGTATGAGAGAAGCGGTATGCCTCTTAAAAAGTTTTTTAATACAAGCGGGCGACTGTATAAAGAGATGCATTTGAAGGACAAACTGCCCGAAATGAGTGAAGAGGAACAGCTTAAGCTTCTCGCTTCTAATGGCATGCTGGTAAAACGTCCGATATTTGTTGATGAAAGCTTTGTGACTACAGGATTTAGGGAAAGAGAGTGGGAAGAACGAATATGATAATTCGTTATCTGACGTCGTGGGAAGATAATTTACTCATGATTTGCGCTATATTCGCGAAGTTTAAGTTTATTACTTGATTTATTATAAAAAAATGGTATACTCTTAACATGAAAGAGCGCAGTTTATATAAGAGCCGGCCATTTTGGACGGAAGTTTAATGAATGAGATGGGCCATGCCCAATAGCTTGCTGTTGGGCATTCGGCTGTTTGACATTTGATATATTATTTGTTATGGGCGGACAATGGGATACATTTGACTTTTTAAAAAGAAGCCAAGGCATGCCCCGCGGCTTGCTGCGGAGTATTGACTATTATAAATGCACGATTTGCATAATATTGTGGGAGGTATTAGAACATGCAAAAGATTCATACTGACAAGGCGCCGGAAGCGATAGGACCATATTCACAGGGGATAATCGCCGGAACTCTTTTTTTCGGTTCCGGACAGATACCGATTAACCCTGAAACCGGAGAAATCAATGCTGTTACGATAGAGGAACAGACGGAGCAGGTAATGGAGAACATTGGCGGTCTTCTTAGCGCAGCGGGCTGTTCCTACGAACATGTTGTCAAGACGACGTGTTTTCTTGCGGATATGAACGACTTTCAGGCGTTCAACAGTGTCTATGCTAAATATTTTACCGGAAAGCCGGCAAGAAGCTGCGTTGCCGTAAAGACACTGCCAAAGAACGTGTTATGCGAGGTAGAAGTTATAGCCGAGCTTCCGGGTGTGGAGGATTAGCATGAAAGAGTTTTGTATAGACAGATTTGAAGAAGCTGCGGAGAAGGTTAAGGAAGTCGTTCTGCCTACACCGCTTGTGTATAGTGAGTTTTTTAGCAGACAGTGCTGTAATAAGGTTTATTTAAAGCCTGAAAACATACAGCATACGGGAGCATATAAGATAAGAGGGGCATATTATAAAATCAGCACGCTCACCAGCGAGGAGCGTGGCAGGGGGCTTATAACGGCCTCAGCCGGCAACCATGCGCAGGGAGTGGCTTTTGCCGCCCAGAGGATGGGGGCGAAGGCTGTGATTGTGATGCCTACGACGACGCCCCTTATGAAAGTAAACCGCACGAAAAGCTATGGGGCGCAGGTGATATTACACGGCGACGTATATGACGATGCATGCAGCGAGGCGTACAGGCTCGCAGAGGAGCATGGTTATACGTTCATACATCCTTTTGACGATTTGGGAGTCGCGACGGGACAGGGAACAATTGCGATGGAAATAATAAAGGAACTGCCGACGGTCGATTATATACTTGTGCCTATTGGAGGCGGGGGACTTGCAGCGGGCGTAAGTACGCTTGCGAGACTTCTTAATCCCGGCATAAAAGTAATAGGCGTCGAGCCGGCGGGAGCAAGCTGCATGAAAGAATCGATTAAGGCCGGAAAGGTCGTATCGCTTTCCGGAGCGCAGACAATTGCGGACGGCACGGCGGTCAAGACTCCGGGTGAGAAGATATTTCCGTATATTAAGAAAAATATAGACAGTATTATAACGGTTGAGGATGACGAACTTATTGACGCGTTTCTTGATATGGTTGAGAACCATAAGATGGTATGTGAGAATTCAGGGCTTCTTACAATTGCCGCTCTTTCTCATCTTCCATTCCGGGATAAGAAGGTCGTATCCATCCTGAGCGGCGGCAATATGGACATAATTACGATGTCGTCAATGCTTCAGCACGGACTAATACAGCGAGGCAGAATATTTACTGTTTCGGTTCTCCTGCCGGATAAGCCGGGAGAGCTTGCAAGGGTCGCGGATATAATAGCCGACGAGCAGGGGAATGTGGTAAAGCTCGAGCATAATCAGTTTGTAAGTATTAACAGAAATGCAGCAGTTGAACTAAGGATAACGCTTGAAAGCTTTGGAATGGAGCATAGGGACAGAATATCCGACAGGCTTGAAAGGGAGGGGTACCGCCCTAAGATGGTAAGGACTAATTTGTAGGGTAATTACAGCGTGTCTGAAAATATTAAATATATTTTACATGTAATTACCACTTGTGTTTGAAGAGCATATATTGCATAATGAATATAAAACAAGGCGTAATGTAAATACCGGGGTGATAATATGGACATAAATGTAAATGTTGACTCGGGTGTGAACAGTTCGGGTGAAAGTATACATAAAGTGCGTACCATGATAGAGCGTGACAGACAGTTATATCATGACAGAAGATATTGGGTGATAAGAAGATTTCAGGATATCGTGTTTTCTCTTGTTGCTCTTATTTTGCTGTTCCCGCTTATGCTTTTGGTCGCTTTGTGTATATTTATTGACGACCCGAAAGGAAGCCCGATATTTTCTCAGGTCAGGTGTGGACGTGACGGTAAAACATTCAGGCTTTATAAGTTTCGCAGCATGTGCGTCGATGCGGAACAGCTTCTTGACGGACTTATAGACCAAAACGAGGTTGACGGGCCGGCTTTTAAGATTAAGGATGACCCTAGAATTACGAGAATAGGAAAATATATAAGAAAGACATGTATAGATGAACTGCCGCAGTTTTTTAATGTTCTGAGGGGTGACATGTCGATTGTGGGTCCTAGGCCGCCGCTGCCTTCTGAAGTGGAGAAGTACAATGATTACCAAAAACAGAGATTATATGTAACGCCGGGACTTACTTGTTACTGGCAGATACAGCCTGACAAAAATGACGTAAAATTTGACGAATGGGTTAACCTGGATATCAAATATATACAGGAAAGAAGCCTGCGCAATGACTGGAGGATAATGTTAAAGACACTCAAGGTTGTATTCATGAGGCGGGGAATGTAGACTGTTGAGAGGACGAATAGAATATGTGGTATGTTATTCAGGTGCCTACGGGCAAGGAAGAACTCACAAAGGATTTGTGCATAGACAAGATAGACAGTGTGCATTATAACGATATATTTATATTGAGATACGCAAAAAAGGTTAAGGAACGCGGGCGTTGGAAAGAGGTTATAAAAACCTTATTTCCCGGATATATATTTGTTGATACGGATGATATTATGTCGGTGAGACAAAGTCTGAAAGGGATTCGCGCCATGACGATAGTGCTTGGCAGTGACGGAGAGCCAATTCCCGTTAGCGGGGAGGAACGGAGTTTTCTACAGTCGCTTATTGATGACGATTACGTTGTACGTATGTCGTCCGGCTTCATTATCGGGGATGCGATAGCGCTTGTAAACGGGCCTCTTCGCAATACCCGAGGAGTAATAAAGAGAATAGACAGACATAAAAGGCAGGCGGTTATAGACGTCGAGCTATTTGGCGGCGTGACGAAGGCAACTGTGGGTCTTGAAGTTATAAAAAAAGTTACCGGAGAAGAATTTGACAGGATTCAGGCAGAAAAGGAAAACGAATATGCCGGCAGCGGGGAGCAAGCGGACGTGAAGGTTCTAAGCGGCGTATTCCGGGGGATGACGGGGAAGCTTATTACCCCGGCGGACAAGCTTGACGGAGCGGACGAGGTTGATATAGAGCTTATGATATTTGGCGCGCCGTCGAAAGTATCGGTGACAATTGACAGTGTGTTGATAAAGGATGTTTTGTAGGATTCATTGCCCTGTAAAATGGAAGGAAAGATTTGCAAAATAAAATGTTTTGTGATATTGTTGTGATAAATGGTTAATAATTATTGTATTTATTATAATATGTTGTGCATGTAAGTTTAGGATTCTCTGAATCGGAATCGTCGCTTTGTCGCGTTTTGAAGATGGGATGGTTATAGTTTGGGCTAATTCCAGCTTTTTTAGGCTGGGAATGGCGAAGCACTGCCTTTTTGCCGCCATTCTCGGCGTGAGAATCGCACTCGGGCGAAGTGGAATATGCTGTTTGCGGCAGCCTGCCGGAGACGCACTCGCGCGATATGTAGTTAGCTGCATTCGCAGCACGCGCTTGGCGCGGAGAATGTCGCAAGCGATATTCTTTGTTTTTAAATAGTATTATTATAGAAACTATCTGTGTGGGAGCAGGTAGTTTTTTTAGATGCGGTTAAGGGAGTATATAGAATATGATTATCACGAAGACACCATTTAGAATGTCATTTTTTGGCGGTGGTACTGATATGGAAGAATATTTTAGAGAAAATGGAGGGGCAGTTCTTTCGACAACATTTGATAAATATTGTTATGTAAATGTCAGGCATTTGCCGAGATTTTTTGATTATTCGACAGAGCTTTCCTATTCTAAAACGGAAAGAGTTACAGATGTGAACGATATAAAACATCCGGCCATTCGAGAGGCGATGAAAATGCTTGATATGCACGAGTTGAGACTTACGTATGAGGCTGATTTGCCTGCGCGCTCCGGTCTTGGGACAAGTTCTTCTTTTGCCGTCGGCATGTTAAATGCATTTTATGCGTTAAAAGGAAAATATGCGGACAAGAAGAAACTGGCCGACGAAGCTATATATCTTGAACGCGTTTTATGCAATGAAGCCGGGGGCTGGCAGGACCAGATAGCGGCTTCCTATGGAGGTATGAACCGGATTAATTTTGGACGGGACGGATATGAGGTTTTGCCCGTTATTATTTCTCCGGAAAGGAAGAAGATGTTAAACGATAATCTTCTTATGTTTTTTACCGGGTTTACCCGTTTTTCATCGGATGTGCAAAAGATAAATGCAGACGGTAGAGAAAATAAAAAAGAAACATTGAAAAAAATGCGGGAGCTGGTAGATGAAGCGGAAGACATTCTTACGGATAAGAATAAAGATTTGGATGACTTTGGAAGGCTGCTTGACGTTACATGGAAACTTAAGCGTCAGACCGGGGTTTCCATAAGTACGAATAGTATTGACAGCTTTTATGAAAGAGGAGTTGAGGCTGGTGCGCTTGGCGGGAAATTGCTTGGCGCGGGCGGCGGAGGCTTCCTCATTTTTTATGTTCAGCCCTATAAGCATGAATCGGTGAAAAAAGCTATGGAAGAACTTATGTATATTCCATTTGAATTTGAAAACAGCGGGACAAGGGTGATTCATTATACTCCGGAAACATTTGAACGAATCAAATAGTTTGCGTGATGGCAGGAAAATATCTTACTTTCATTTGGGAGAAAAATAATGAAACTATTAGGAGCTAAACTAAAAGAGCATCTGGATTTACTGATTAAGCGTTATCCTGCTCTTGAAGTTGTGAGACAGGATATTGCTGAGGCATATTTTATATTGGAAAATTGCTATGAGAACGATAATAAGCTTCTGATTGCCGGAAATGGCGGCTCAGCGGCCGACGCCGAGCATATAGCGGGAGAATTAATGAAGCGTTTTCAAATCCGCCGTCCGGTTCCGGAGGAGTTTGCAGATAGGCTGCGGGAGATAGATGCGGTGAGGGGCGAAAACCTGGCGCGTAACCTTGAAAGAGGTTTGATGGCTATACCGCTCGTTGCACACGAAGCACTCACCACCGCTTATATTAATGATGTGGACGGCCTTGGTGTTTTTGCACAGCAACTCTATGGTTTTGGAAGGACAGGGGATGTGTTTCTTGGAATTTCCACGTCTGGTAACAGCAAGAACGTAATGAGTGCGGTAATCGTCGCAAAGGCCATGGGGATAAAAGTTATTGGCCTTACGGGGGAGAGCGGGGGAGAACTGGCGAAGGTTTCTGATGTTGCTATTAAAGTGCCCGCATATGAAACTTACATGATTCAGGAACTGCATCTTCCGGTTTATCATTGTTTGTGCCTAATGCTTGAAGCCCATTTTTATGGAGGAGATGCTCCCGGAAACTTGTATTGACCGTGAGTATAAAATTGCATTTGTGGGAAAAGGCGGTAATAGGAATGAATAGGAATGAAGATAACAGGCCAATAAGGGTGGCGCAGATTATGGGAAAACTTTGGGCAGGCGGCGTCGAGGCAGTGGTGTTTAATTATTACCGCGAGATAGACAAAACGCTTGTACAGTTTGATTTTTTTTATGATGCGGACTCGACGGTTGAGCCTCCGCAGGAATTAATAGATATGGGGGCAAGATTTTATAAAATACCTCCATATCAAAAACTATTGTCATATTCGAAAGTATTAAAAGGATACTTTAAAAAATATAAATATACCATTGTTCACTCTCATATCAATACGTTAAGCGTATTTCCGCTATTTATAGCATGGAGGGAACATATCCCTGTCAGGATAGCACATAATCACAGCGTACCGGGCGGAAGAGAATTAAGTCGGAATATTTTGAAATATATTCTACGTCTGTTCTGTAAATGTTTTTCAACAGATTATTTTGCGTGTTCTGAAAAAGCCGGACGATGGATGTTTGGAGACAGGTGCTTTGACGGCGGTAAGGTGACTGTAATTAAAAATGCCGTAGACTTTCATAGATTCAGGCCGGACGCGGCGGCAATAGACAGATTGAAAGCGCAGATTGGAGTTGAGTCGAAGTTTGTTGTCGGACATGTCGGAAGGTTCACGTATGCAAAGAATCATAAGTTTCTGCTTGATATTTTTGACGGGATATGCAAGGTAAAAAAAAATGCTGTTTTGCTGCTTGTGGGAGACGGCGAGCTGCATGACGAAATTACTGCATGGGTTCATAAGCGTAATTTGGATGATAAAGTTTTATTTACCGGAAATGTATCAAATCCTGAGAACTATTATTGTATTGCCGATGTAATGGTTATACCTTCAGTTTTTGAAGGATTGTCAATGACAACTGTAGAGAGCCAGATTGCGGGAACGCCGGTTGTAATATCCGAGGCTATACCCCGTGAGGCGGTTATTAGCGATGGGTGTATACGGTGCAAATTATCGGATGGTGTATCAGGATGGGCAAACGCGGCCCTGGAAATCTCGAAAAAAGAGCTTGTTATTAATGAAAAAGGTGACGAATATGATATTACCGCGCGAGCCCCTATATTAGCGCGGTGGTATATTGAAACATATAACAGCCAATGAGTGATTGGGCTGTTATACCGGCGGTTCAAAAGTTTGACCGCCGGTATAATGGAATGCAAATGGTAAATTTCATTGACTGTGCGTAATAATGGGAAATATACAGGATGGTATTAGAGAGGGAGTATATGATGAAGATAGTATGGCTTATGCCGGAGTGTCCGTTTCCGGCCAACACCGGAGGACGTGTTGTTGAATGGAACAGAATTAAGGAACTGGCTAAAAACAATGATATATATCTTTTTGTTATTGTGGATGGCAGGGATGAGTTTCAATATATGGAACAACTTCAGAAACTGTGTAAAGAGGTGCATTTTTATCTTCGAGGCCGGTCGCCGGCCCTGCTGTTAAAAAGTTTGATTTATCCTTATCCGGCTGTAAGCCGCTGGAGTTCCAAAATGCGGTCAGATATTGAGGAGTGCTATAAAAGCATACATCCCGACGTGGTGATGGTTGAGTTCCCCCAGATGATTGGCAATCTGTCAAAGTTAATAAGAAATGAGGCGCAGATTGTTGTGAATCAGCATAACATCGAGCATTTGTCAATGGTAAGCATTGCAGGGCATATTAACAAACCGTTAAAGAGAGTAATCTATAAAATTGTTTCAAATCAGCTGAAAAAATATGAAAGGGTGCAGTATAAGAAGCTGAATGTTCTTATATATACATTTGTATCCAAATCGGACAAGGAATATTTTGAGAAAGAATACGGCTTAAACAATACGCTGCTTGTTCCTCCCGGCGCATGGGTGCAGGATATTAAGCCTGCATCTGATTCCAAAAAACTGTTATTTGTAGCAAAGATGACTTATGAGCCGAATGAGACAGGAGCCGTATGGTTTGTTGAGAATATATGGGATAATATTAAGAAAAAGATTCCTGACGCCGAATTGTTTCTGGTCGGCAAAGACCCGACTGAAAAACTTATTGCGTGTTGTAAAAATCACAGCGGCATCACTGTTACCGGAACTGTTGATAGTGTTGAACCTTATTATGAACAGAGCGCCGTTGTAATCGTTCCTATATTAAGCGGAGGCGGCGTGAAGGTTAAGCTGATAGAGGGACTAGGACATGGCAAAGTTATTGTTACGACAAACAAGGGAATAGAAGGCACCGATTTCGTTAATGGAACACATGTTCTTGCGGCGGATTCCCCGGAATTGTTTGGGGATATATGCGCCGATGTTATCGGTAATCCTGGAAAGTATGATGAAATACGGCTTGCAGCCAATCAGCTGATGAAAAGGAAATATTCCTGGCAGGGTATCATGGGAATGTTCGAGAATGTATTGAGAGAGAGTTTAAAATGAAGATTAATTCTTATAGTGTATATAAATTCTTGCTATTCCTGTTAGTATTGCTTCCGATATATCAGGATTCGCCCCTTAGCTTATATTTCGGCGCGGCGGGGTACACGCTTTTGATGCCGCTTGTATATATATTTATTTTGATTTATGTGCTTTTTAATGGGAAAATTCCTAAAAACCGTTTTTTATATGAACTTGTCAAGCTTGGAATATGGATTGTTATAATAAGTTATGCCGCTATTATAATTTGGGTAATGATGGGAAACAGTCTGACGGTTGTATCGGAATTTTTGCCATACAAAGCGCTGAAAGTATGTTTACAGTATTTTGCGTACCCCGCTTATATTATGCTTATTATAATTATATGCAGAAAGATAGGTGCAAAATTTATTGGAAAATATTCGTTTGTCGCGCTTATTGTAATTACATTGATTTGCCTGTGTGAATTGCGCGATTCTCCGTATGCGTTTCAGAACCTGCATTTTGCCGCCGAATTTCCTTATTGGAGAGTAAGACTGCTTTCGCTTGAATCATCGTGGACGGCAATGACGATATATGTGTATACATTCATATCATTATATTGGACGATTGTGGTTGACAGGAAAATGATAAATAAAGTCATTGTTATTGTCTGCGCCGTAATTCTTTTGTCGGCTACAGGGTCAAGAGCCTTAATGTTAACGGTTGCAATTACGGCTGTACTATATTTATTTTTTGGCATGAAGAAGCTAAGCAGGAAGGTTATCATGTATTTCTTTGTTGCAATTGCAGCCATAATATTATTTACGCAATTAATACTGCCGCAGATAATCGATGGTTTTACGAGAGATATCGAGGATTATACGTCTATTGCAACGAGGGTATACACCTCGCTTATTGGACTCGGTATTGGTATATGTTTTCCTTGCGGTGTTGGAGGGGCTGTTTATCTTGGCGTGCTCCAACAGGCATTATCAAAATATTTGTATGTATTTTCAAAGCTTCCCATCGAACTTAACATATCAGAAATAGTTTCATTGGCAACCAGGACAACAGACCAGGCGCTTACGGTAAAATCCGGTTTATTTCATATGAACATGTACTGGGGAATTCTGGGGACAATATACCTTTTGAGGAATTTCGTACGTCTGTCAAAGTCCCTGAGAAATACCTGTATTCCTAAAATTGAAGTTTTATTGGCGGCATTTTGGTGTACAGTCGTACTTATTACCGCTTCGAGTAATTTTTCATTTGAGTTTTGGCTGTTGTATGCTTTTATGTTATGTTTATATGAGACACATAATAAAGAGGAAATAGCGGATGAAGAATAACGATAAAGACGTCGCTGTAATAGTAGTGAATTACAACGGACTGGAAGACTCCATTAATTGCATAGAAAGTTTATATAGTATAAGGGATTCGGAAAAAATCACGATAGTTCTTGTTGATAACGCGTCAAGACGGAATGAGGCGGACATAATTGCAGAGAAATTTCCTGCCGCTATTGTAATAAAAAATAACAGTAACGGGGGGTTTTCGGCAGGAAATAATATAGGGATTGAGTACGCGCTTTCGAATCAATATAAATATATTATGCTTTTAAATAATGATACGGTTGTGGAAGAAGGAATCATAACAAAACTGATGTCTCATTGTACGGACGTGTCGGTAGCTGTTCCGAAGATTTTATATTATAGTTCTTGTAAAACGATTTGGTACGGCGGCGGTACAATCAATAAAATCACGGGTAATGCGGAGCATGAGAACATGGGGCGTTCGGACAATGAAAATGATACAAAAGTTAGAAAGTGTACATTCGCAACAGGGTGCTGTATGATGATTCAATCTGACGTTTTAAAAAAAGTAGGAAAATTGGACGAGAATTTTTTTATGTATTGTGAGGACACGGAATTTTGCATACGGCTTTCGTTAAACG
>JAAVXK010000014.1 GCA_022790615.1 Lachnospiraceae bacterium | reverse complement strand
GTGTTTTTATACTATATGTACTATAATTGCAACATGCGGTTTTGCTAACAGGGGATGTAATATTGAAGGAATACGAGTGTATAGATAAAACTGAATTTCTTGCACAAATTGTTTTGGTTGAGGAGATTTTGCAGAAATATGGAGCAGAATATATAGGAGATTCCCATGAAGAGAATACATGGCTCTTAAATGACGGTTCCTATGTTCAAGAAAAAATCCAACAACATATTTGGAAAAGGGAAAACGAGTATATACGAGTAGATAGAGTTTATTTTTCTGAAAAACCCTTCCTTGTTTTGGAGTTTTCGGAATACAAAGATGGGCCATATGAAGATGCAGACCCATTTCCATATGATTTATCTGACGATGAAATAGAACAGGAAGTCAGATATTCTTTGGGTGTAGGGGCTTCATGACAAATGCAATGTTATGTGCATTCGTCTGAAAAGTAAGTTGATCTATCAGGGAGGCGATTATGCGAAAGATACAAAGAATTGCCATTGACGCAATGATGGTTGCGGTGTTGGTAATATTGGGAATGATTAAGATACCTTCCTTTATTCCGGGCGCTGAGTTTCAGCTGTCAGCGCCTTTTGCCGTGCTTCTTGCCGCTCAGGCGGGCTTTGGCAGGTATTTGGGAATAGGCGTATGCTCAAGTGTGGTTCAGCTGGCGCTTGGAACGCATACGATATGGAACGTCGTTATATCTATGGTATTTCGGATAACGGCGGGGCTTATTGTTACATATTTTCCGTGGAAAAACATGGGCCTTATTATTGCGGGACCGCTTGGAACGTTCACTGCAAGAATCGTGCTTGCGGCGATGCTTGGAGTTTCAGCGTGGCCGCTCATAGCGGCGGCTGTTCCGGGAATGATATTCACTGCCGTTTTGGTCGTACTATGCCATCCGGCGTCGGAGATGATAAGAAGGCAGGTGCAGTAAATGCTTATTGATGCGGCAAAATACACGCATTCGATAAGCGCTTGAGATTTTTGGATGAGGTTTTGTGATGGATGAAATGTACAGTGTTAAGATGAGGGCCAATCAAATATGCGGTGGGAAAGACGTACATATATCCGGGGCCGAGAGGATTATAGGAAAGGGTGATATTGACACGTGCTGCGGCATGCTGCTAAAACGTGCGGTATACCACTCGAAAGGCGAACCGGATTTTATTAATATAAAAGTAGAAAAGATAGATGAAAAGGATATTGAATACATAGATGCGCTCCCGGTAACCACATATGAGGTTTCTACAGCTGACGAAGGGCTTTTGAAGCTGGAGGAGCTGATGCGTGAGGCAGGTATTGCAAAATCTTCGGAGATTGCCGGTATGATGAAGCTCACATATGGCATGAGGGGTGCGATGCTTGTAGATATCAGGACGCTTGACAGACTTGAACCCGACAGGGAGAGGGGCGTTAGGGTTACGTATATGGACGGTATTGCCGGCGCCGCCGGAGTAGCCGGTATGAAAGGAAATGAGACGGGTAAAAACCATTTCAGGGAGGCGCTTGTCCTTGCGACAAAGGTTGCCGCCTGTCCTAATATTGTCGGCGAGCTGTGTATTTCCGACGACCCCGATTATGTGACCGGATATTTTGCGTCGCGAAATACCGGATACTGCAGAATTACAAGGCTTAAGGAGCCGGGGGATTCGTGCGGCGGAAGAATTTTTCTGTATGACGGGGAAAGGTCTGATGTCGGGGAATGTATCAGGTTTCTTGAAAAACAAAAGGTATTGGTGAGGATGGATTCGTTTGGACAAGACAAAGAGGTATTCTGAACAATTAAAACACTTGAAAGATGAAAGCCTGTACCGCACGATGCATGTAATCGAATCCGCGCAGGGGAGCCATATCACAATAGACGGAAAAGAGTATGTATTGTTTGCATCAAACAGCTATCTTGACCTGTGTAATAATGAATACGTGAAGGAAAAGACAGAGACGGCGCTTCATACGTACGGGACAGGCTCCGGGGGGTCAAGGCTTACTACGGGAACGACGGCGCTTCACAGCGAGCTTGAAGGGCGGCTTGCCTCTTTCAAGAAAAGGGAAGATGCAATTGTATTTAATACAGGTTACATGGCAAATGTCGGTGTGATAGGCTCCCTTACTGCAAAGGGCGACGTAATATTCAGCGACGAACTTAACCATGCAAGCATTATAGACGGCTGTCGTCTGTCGAAGGCGGAGGTTGTAAAATACAGGCACAACGACATGGAAGACCTGGAAGAAAAACTGAAATTACACAAGGGAAAGAACGGCCTGATAGTCAGCGACGGCGTGTTCAGCATGGACGGCGATATAGTAAATCTTCCTAAGCTTGTCCGCCTTGCCAACGAGTACGGTATGCTATCCATGATAGACGAGGCCCATGCCACCGGGGTTCTCGGAGCTAATGGGTACGGAACAGAGGAATATTACGGAATGGAGGGTGTTACCGATATCGTTATGGGTACGCTCAGCAAGGCTGTCGGAAGTGAGGGCGGATTTGTGTGTGCAGATGGTACGATAGTTAATTATCTGCGAAACAAGGCAAGAAGCTTTATTTTCTCAACTGCACTCTCACCTGTCACAATTGCATCTGCAATCGCGGGATTAGAGTGCATAACGGCAGACAGGGTGGCGGCTCTTAGGAATAACGTGCAGTATTTCTGCGACAGACTGCATGCGGAAGGGTTTGACGTTCAATCCGACTCTGCGATAATTCCCGTTATAGTCGGGGACGAGCAGAAAGCGCTTGCCATCTCCGCTAAGCTTATGGAACATGGATATTATATTTCGGCAATCCGATATCCGACGGTAAAGAAAAATAGCGCAAGGCTCAGAATAACATTGATGTCGTCGCATACGAAAGAGGAAATGGACGGATTGGCCGGTTTGATAGGGAGATATTGCAAATGAATGTAAAAGAATATGCAGATTATATAATAGATGGAAACGATATAACGAAGGAGGATGCGTTATTTCTTGCAAAAGCAGATATTCATGTGCTCGCGGACGAGGCGGACAGGCTGAGAAAACATTTTTGCGGCAATACATTTGACATGTGTACCATAATAAATGCAAAGAGCGGAAAATGCTCGGAAAACTGTAAATACTGCGCCCAGTCTTCACATTACACTACAAAAGTAGAAGAATATCCGCTTCTTTCTGTCAGCGACATTGTCAGGGAGGCAAAGCGCAATGAAGAACAGGGTGTACTCAGATTTTCGATAGTTACGTCCGGGAGGAAGCTTACCGGCCCGGAGGTCGATAGCGTGTGCGAGAGCGTCAGGGAAATAAAGAGGGAAACCGGTATTGAGGTTTGCGCATCACACGGTCTGCTTGATGAAGCGCAATTTAGGAAGCTTAAAGACGCGGGGGTTACAAGAATACATAATAATCTTGAAACTTCTAAAAAAAATTTTTCAAACATATGTACAACACATACGTATGATGATAAGATTAAGGCAATTGAGGCAGCCGTGCGGGCCGGACTAAACGTGTGCAGCGGAGGCATAATTGGCATGGGTGAGACTATGGAGGACAGGATTGATATGATTCTTGACATACGCGGCCTTGGAATCAGGTCGGTACCGGTCAATATACTGAATCCGATACCGGGGACTCCTTATGAAAAGCTTGAGAGGCTGACTTATGACGAGATAATAAGAACCGTTGCGGTATTCAGGTTTGTCAATCCGAAAGCGTCAATCCGGATGGCAGGGGGAAGGGGTCTTCTTCCGGACAAAGGAAGGAGAGCTTTCATGTCAGGTGCGAACGCCGCAATCTCGGGAGATATGCTTACTACAGCAGGAATAACGGTAGGTACTGATATTAAGATGCTTACGGAGCTTGGATATGAGGTGAAGTTAGATTATGAGTAAATCGCTGTTTGTAACCGGAACCGGAACGGATATCGGAAAGACCTATATTACAGCACTTATTATAAAAAAACTTAACGCTGTTACAGGTTCGGCCGCATATTACAAGGCGGCAATGAGCGGCAATGAGCGCGACGCCGCAGGGAATCTTATACCGGGCGACGCAGTGTTTGTAAAAAATATAGCAGGTATTGGACAGCCGCTTGAAGATATGTGTCCCTACGTATATGAGAATGCGTACTCTCCGCATCTTGCCTCGAGAATCGAGGGGAATCCCGTCGTAATGGACGTTGTAAAAAAGGGTTATGAAAAGTTATGCGGCAGTTTTGATTATATTACGGCGGAGGGAAGCGGCGGTATACTGTGCCCTATCTGTTTTGACGAGTCTAGGATTATGCTCGAGGATGTGATAAAGGAGCTTGGTATGGGATGTATCATTATCGCGGACGCCGGACTTGGCACAATCAATTCGGTTGTGCTTACCGTGGAATATATGAGGATG
Source organism: Lachnospiraceae bacterium (assembly GCA_022790615.1). Lineage (GTDB taxonomy): Bacteria > Bacillota > Clostridia > Lachnospirales > Lachnospiraceae > V9D3004. Next base: position 10,364 of record JAAVXK010000014.1, on the reverse strand, counting down.
AAAAAAATAGATATACGTGGTATAATATTCAACAAATGGAATCCGGACGATATAATGCATAAGGATAACCTTAGAATGTGTGAATATATGACGGGAGTTAAGGTCATCGCATGCGTTACAGAAAATGCGGAGGCTATTGATATAGACGATAATACGCTGCTTGCACTTTATAAAGACTGACGTGCGTATAAAGTATGCGTATTAAAAATGGTTGTTTAAAAGAATTAATATATAGAAAAAATAAGGCTTGATAATTGTAAAAAAGATTTGATAGCAGTAAAATATGACGCTTGGTAATTGTAAGAAAGCTTTGATAATAGAAAAATATAAGAACTGATAACAGTAAAAAATTTGATAATAGAGAAGAAGGTAAGAAAAATGATTTGGTATCCGTACGAACAGATGAAGACAATGAAGCAGCCATATGATATAATAGATGCCGACGGCGTATACCTGTATACGCAGGACAAAAAACTGATTGACTCGATATCGTCGTGGTGGAGCGTAATACACGGGTATAAACATCCGGCGCTTACGGAGGCTATAAGGGAACAGGCGTCAAGGTTTTCGCATGTGATGCTCGGAGACCTGAGCCACAGGCCTGTGCGTGAGCTGTCAGATAAGCTTGAGAGTTTTCTGCCCGGAGACCTTAACTATTGTTTCTTCTCTGATTCGGGAAGTGTTGCGGTTGAGGTTGCGCTCAAGATGGCGATGCAGTTTTACACGAATCAGGGAATGAAGCGTAAAAAAGTGCTTTCACTGACGAACTCATATCACGGGGATACGTTTAAGGCTATGGAGGTCGGCGACGACGAAGACTATCATTTTGCGTTTGATAAAAAGGAGGATGTAATCCACATTCCGACTGAGATTGATGCGCTTGAGGATGCGTTTGAACGATATCACGAACAGTTAAACTGTATGATTGTGGAGCCGCTTCTGCAAGGCGCGGGCGGCATGCTGATGTATGACATATCATTTCTTGAGAGAGCGAGACAGCTTTGCGACGAATATAACGTAATTCTTATATTTGACGAGGTTGCCACGGGATTTGGAAGGACCGGCAACAGATTTGTCGCGGACCTTGTGTGTCCGGACATACTTGTACTTGGCAAGGCGCTGACCGGAGGGTACATAGGGCATGCCGTGACAGTTGCATGTGAAAAGGTATTTCGGGCTTTTTACAGCGATAATGACAGACATGCGTTCATGCATGGTCCGACATTTATGGGTAATGCGCTTGCGTGCAGCGTTGCGCTGAAGTCAATCGAAGTTTTCGAGACGGAAAACTATATGTCGAAAATCAGGAATATTACCGATATAATGAGAGATGAGATGCGTGGTTTTGCCGATGAGAGGGTGAAGGAAGTAAGGATTATGGGCGGATGTATATGCCTTGAGGTAAAGGAAAGCAAAACGCTTGACGGCTTCCGTGAATTTGCGTATGAGAGAGGCGTGTTTTCAAGGCCCTTCGGCAGATGCATGTATGCGATGGTTCCTTATATCATCAAGGAAGATGAATTGAGACATATATTGAGGACAATGAAGGACTTTTATAAGTAAGAGTGCTTGAAAGTATTGATTTTGTAAGGTATTTTGAAGATTTAAATGTGTTGGAATCAGTGATTTATTATATATTTGGGTATCTGAATAAGTCCATTATCCGTTATAGAAATATGATGGATGATGGGTTTATTTTTGTTCCTGAATATAGTTGGTAAAATGACACGCTGTTGCTGAAAACGTCTGTATGTGCTTCATACAGTGTCTCAAGGACAATGCGGAAGAATAGAATGGATAAATACCCCATAGCACAGCATAATAGTACATAAAAACAATTGATTTTTCGCAGGGTATATGACAGAGTTCTATTTACGAAAAGTTAATGTAAACGAAAATATGAGCTTAATAATTTAAGTAATGCAAATTATATATTTGTCATAATGTCATTTGTCAAAAAATACGATGACGTTTACGAAGCATTAAAATTGGCAGAAAAGTTTTTAATGGTAAAGGCAACTTTTCAATTTCACATTACGGAATACTTGAAAGCGTGCCTGATTAATATGCATTTGAATATGCGGCTTACAGGCACTATTTTTCTGTCAGTGCCTATGGGAAGCGAGACAGAAAGTAATTGAAAATCATGCATGGAAAGTGTATATTATATTTATGATATAAGATAAAATAACATAAGGAATGTAAGTATATATTGTGACATGAAAGACAGATCAGTCCGGGCAGACTTGCAGGTGATTCCAAAAGCATGAAAAACAGGAGGGTTTTATTATGTTGGCAGCAGTAAAAGGATATTATGATGGAAATTGAATGTATTACGTTGGGGGATTGGTCTGATGGTGGAAGGGGAGATTGAACTGAGAACATTGCTGCAACGGCAAAATCAGAAAATAGAAATATATATGATGTAATGAAATGTATCTTATGAAGGGTGGAAAAACATATGGGATTAATAGCGGCAAAATGTACGCAGTGTGCGGCTGACATTGAAGTTGACGATACAAAAGAGGCAGGAATATGTAAATTTTGTGGTACTGCATTTATAACGGAAAAAGTTATTAACAACTACAAGATTAATGCGGAAAATGTTGTAGTTAATAGTGATAATGTTAATATTTCAAACTACGATATAGAATCCGCATTGATTGCAATTGAAAAATTAATCAAAAGCGGATTGTATGATGATGCTAAAGAACTGACGGAACAGATAATTGAAAAGTGCCCTTATGATTATAGAGGATGGTGGCAACTGGCATTGATAGAATATAATCAGGATGGGTATTGGTTTGATGATAATAAAAATTATGAAAAAGCGTTAGCTTTGGCGGATAATGCTAACATTATTAAAGAGTATAGAAATACAGAGCATGACAAAATATGGGGAGAAGGGCGTGACATAATAGAATTTTGTAAAAACCCTGCTATTAATATGTTAGATAAATTATACATATCAGTCGGAATGAGTTATGAATCCGACAGTGGTCTTAGTATAAAATATTTAGGATTGGAGGTTGTAAATAATCAGCTTAAACAGGTAGAGTATGAAAAAAGAGACGGAAAATATTCCAGATGGGACAAGGGCACAGTTACTCTTAAATCAGAAATATCTGCTTATAATTCAAAGGTTGTGGGAAATTTTTATGATGAAAATGGGCAGGAAATATCATACTTGTATATTTCTGATATTATTGACGGTAAAATTGCTTTATCCGAAATACTTCCTGAATACTATAATATCAAATACGAAGACTATATAAGAGCTATACAGGGAGATACATTAATTAATTTACAACCCTCCCGTTCCGATACGATAGTCGGGTTTGTTGTCGGTTTGGGAGTAATAATAGTATGTGTATTTATAATAATAGCAATGTTGCAGGCAATGTAAAATGTATTTTACTATGGTTTCTCCTTTTCAGTGTTCATATGGTAATGTATAAATTGACGAGTAAAAATATTTGCTGTGGAAATAAAGAAAATATGGTATAGAAACACATGAAAATAAAAGATTGATATTATAGTCAAATTAGAATATAATATGACTATATGATAATTTGCCGGAGGTATTTATTATGGAAACAATCAGACCATCATCAGACTTACGAAACCATTACAGTGAAATATCCAGGCAATGCCACGAGGAGAGAAAACCTGTTATTATTACGGTGAATGGGCGTGGAGACACGGCAGTATTGGGTATACAGGATTATTACCAGATGAAGTCGGAATTGGAGTTGTTACGGACATTGGCTGAGGCGGAAGAAGACGTTGTGAACGGAAGAGTGGAGCCGATACAGAATACATTTGCTGATATAAGGAACATCCTGTCAGAGAGGAAGAACAATGAAATATAATATTGTCAGGACGGATAAAGCGGATGGGCAGTTAAGAGATATTATTTTTTATATTGCGGATGATGCGGGAAGTGTTGATACAGCACTTAACTATTTGAACAAAATAGAAAAGGCCATAAAAAGATTAGAGGATTTTCCATTCTCAGGCGGTATACCACGGTATTCTATTTTAAGGAAACAGGGATACAGAGTTCTTGTTGCAGAAAGGCATCTGGTATTTTATAAAGTAAACAGCAATGAAAATCTTGTAATTGTATATGCGATAGTGGATGGAAGACAGGAATATAAAAATCTGTTATAATATCTGAAATGTTTTCCGGTGTGAGCAAACATAACGAAAATAAGCTGTTTTTCCCGGATATGGATGTCAATATGATAAATTAATCTGATGTGCAGATGAAGTTTATAAAATGCTTATTTTTGTTTGTTGAATGTTTGAGTTTTCGGGAGGTTCGAAATAAATGGAAGTTGAAGGATGCAATATCTTTTTTTCAAAAAAACGGGAGGGAGTGCGCTAAGTATTCAAAAGAACCTTGAAATATGGGGATATGTCGGGTTATAATGAGTTACATATTATACTAAAGTCTATTGAGGACAAGGAAGGACTTTTATTAAAAATAATTAAAAGGAGTAGTGGGCTATGACGAGAGAAGATTTTATAAACAATGGTATTGATTATGATGCGGCCATGAAATTATTTATGGGAAAACAGGAGATATTTGTGAAATTTCTCGCAAAGTTTCCAAAAGATACTAGTTACAGCCAGCTCAAAGACGCGGTTGCCGCCGGGGATTGTGACGCTGCGTTCAAGGCCGCGCACACACTGAAGGGTGTATCTGGTAATCTGTCTCTTGCAGACCTCGCGAAGGTTGCCTCGGATATAACGGAATTGTTTCGCGCAGGTGATTTGGAGGGCGGCAAAGCTCATATGGCCGAGCTTGACGGGCAGTATGAGCGTGTTATGGAGTTTCTAGGAAAACTATAGTCGTTTTTGTAATGTCGATTTGTATGGTTAAGTACGTAACGCTTGTAAATGATTATACTAAGATTATATTGTGCGAGATTTAAGAAAAAAGTGAGTAAAATAATAATAGAAGGAGGGTGTGTATGAATCATACATTACTTATTGTGGATGATGTAGAGATTAATCGAGATATTCTAAAGGAGCTGCTAATAGATGAATATAAAATAATCGAGGCATCGGATGGTAAGGAGGCAATTGAAATAATGGAAAGGGAACACGGCAATATCGACGCTGTGCTTCTGGACGTTATAATGCCTGTTATGGATGGATTCGAAGTACTGGAACAAATGAAAAAAAATGACTGGCTTAATAAAACGCCGGTATTATTTATAACCGGTGACAAATCTGAAGATGTGGAACAGCGCGGATTTGAAATGGGAATATCCGACTATATACAAAAACCGTTTAATGTGTCGGCTATTAAAAAGAGAATCGGCAATATCGTTGATTTGTTCCAGCACAGGAACATGCTTGAGGAGAAGGTTAAGGAACAGACCCTTATGCTCCATAATCAGTTCAAAGTTCTTAAGGTACAGGCTGAACAGCTAAAGGAGAGTAATATCAACATTATAGATATACTCGGTACTGTCGTTGAGTACCGTAATCTTGAGAGCGGGCAGCATATTAAGAGAGTTAAGGGATTTACGAAAATTCTTGCAAGACAGGTTATGGAGGACTATCCGGAATATGGCCTTGACCCTGACATGGTTGAGATTATTGAGACTACAAGCGCGCTGCATGATATCGGTAAGATATGTATACCAGACAGCATCCTCACAAAGCCCGGCAGGCTTACGGACGAGGAATTTGACTGTATTAAGACGCACACGACAAAAGGATGCGACCTTTTGGACAGTATAAAAGGTATATGGCATGATAATAAATACTGCGGAGTGGCGTATGACATATGCAGATATCACCATGAGCGGGATAACGGAAAAGGATATCCGGACGGTCTTAAGGGTGATGAGATTCCTATTGCCGCACAGATTGTATCGGTTGCCGACGTATATGACGCGCTTGTATGCGAGCGCGTGTACAAATCTGCCGTACCGGTTGAAAAGGCTTTTAACATGATACTTGAGGGACAGTGCGGAGTGTTTTCGCCGAAACTTATGGAATGTTTTAAAAAGACAAAGGACGAATTTGAGAAGCTTAACAGTGAACTGCATGATTAATGTGGTTCACTGTTTTACGGAAACGGTGAGTTCGTCAGGCGCTCATTCAGTATATTAACCGTATATTTTACATATAATGATAGAAGCGTCAAAAGGGTTTTTGACGCTTATTTATACAATAGGAAACTGCTTTGCAATTTGTTATTATATAAAAAGCGCTCCGCTAAGGATGCGCACTCGCGCGATATGTAGTTAGTTGCATTCGCAACACGCGCTCGGCGCGGAGAATGACGCAAGCGACATTCTTTGTTCTGATACATATAGTTTAGATGTCAGGGTTGCTTGTTCTCGGTGTTTTGCGGGTCTGGAAGTAAGGTCTTCTCATACAAGCATGAAACGCATGACCGTTTGGCCCCGGTATCATTTTATTGTATATGCGGAGTTTTATTTGATTAATGAAAGGGGATTTTATGGACTTCGACTTTTTTGATTTGTTATCAATGATAGGCGGACTCGCCCTGTTTTTATATGGAATGAACGTATTAGGAGACGGCCTTTCAAGACTTTCAGGCAGCAAAATGGAAAGGCTGTTAGAAAAGCTGACATCAAAAAAAATAATGGCGGTGCTGCTCGGAGCGGCCGTAACGGCCGTAATACAGTCGTCGTCCGCGACGACCGTCATGGTGGTCGGTTTCGTAAACTCTGGAATAATGAAGCTTTCCCAGTCAATTGGAATAATTATGGGAGCCAATATTGGGACCACCGTAACATCATGGATTTTAAGTCTTGCAGGAATTGAAGGCAGTAATTTTTTTGTCAGACTCCTTAAACCGTCCTCATTTTCGCCCATAATTGCCATTGTGGGCGTAGCATTTATGTTATTTAGCAAAAATAACAGGAGAAGGGAAATTGGAACGATTTTTGCGGGTTTTGCAATCCTTATGTTTGGAATGGAAACAATGAGCGGAGCCGTAAAAGGGCTTGCGGAAGTGGAAGGCTTTACCAGTATATTGACTAGATTTTCAAATCCTATACTGGGCGTATTGGCAGGAGCGCTTCTTACGGCGGTAATACAGAGTTCGTCAGCTTCCGTCGGAATATTGCAGGCGCTATGCCTTTCGGGAGTAATAACGTACGGCTCAGCGATTCCTATAATAATGGGACAGAATATCGGAACGTGTATTACGGCTGTCATGTCCGGAATCGGGGCTGAGAAGAATGCGAAAAGGGCCTCGCTCGTACACCTGTATTTCAACCTAATCGGGACAATACTTTTTATGACTGTGTTTTACAGCGTAAATGTATTTGCAGACTTTGCTTTTCTGAATGATTTTGCGGGACCGGTCGGTATAGCGGTAATACACAGTTTATTTAATATCGGGGCCACGATCGTTCTCTATCCGTTCTCGGATGTAATCGAGAAGCTTGCGGTATTGTCGGTCAGGGATAAGGACGGTCAGGATAAAGACACTGTGGAGAAGAATGCAGAGCTTGCAAGACTTGACGACAGATTCCTTGGTAATCCCTCGTTTGCTGTGGAGGTATGCAGCAGCGTAGCGCAGAAAATGGCGGGCAGAGTTCTCGAATCTGTCAGGCTGTCCGGTCAGATTGTGCGTGGATATGATAAAAAGATATACGCGGATATAATATCCATTGAGGAGGAGATAGACAGGTATGAGGACGCCCTAGGAACATATCTGGTAAAGCTGTCTGCAAAAAACCTTTCGTCACAGGACAGCACGACATTGTCGATTATACTGCACACCCTTTCGGATTTTGAGAGAATATCGGACCATGCGGCCGACATCGCGCATGCGGTTAAGAAAATGAAGTCTAAGGACCTGCATTTCACGAAGAAGATGGTGTCTGAGCTGGAGATATTTTCGGACAGCGTATATGATATAGTTGACATGTCGGTTCGGATATTTGAGACCGGGGATACGTATGCTGCCAAAGATGTGGAGCCGCTTGGCCAGGTGATTGACAACATTAACAAAGAGGTTAAGAAAAGACAGATAAAACGTCTTAGAAAAGGAAAGAACACTATAGAATCGGGGTTTGTCATGACCGATATATCGACCGCATATGAGAGGATAGCGGACCATTGTTCCAATATTGCCGTGTGTGTGATGCAGGTTAACGAAAACGGATTTGAGACACACGAGTACCTTGGCAAAATGAAAACCGGGGATAATCCCGAGTATGCCAGGGCATATAATATATATCTTGATAAGTACAGTCTTGACAGGTGACGTATAAATACCCTTTTTTTGCACATACTAAATCTAAGAAAACGCTGATTTAATCAGCGTTTTACTTATACTGGCGGTCGATAAGACGGACCGTTCAGTGTAACGTGACGCGCACAGCTGCATATGGAATTTTGCCGCTTTGCGGCTGTGGCTGGCGAAATACCCACGGTATATTTACTAACCGTGAGAGTATATATCAGGAAGGAGATTTTAGTATGAAGGGTTACGCTATGCTTAGCATCGGAAAGGCCGGATGGATTGAGAAGGAGAAGCCGAAATGCGGTCCGCTTGATGCGATATGCAGACCGCTTGCAATCGCAGTATGTACATCGGATGTCCACACTCTCTGGGAGGGTGCAATCGGAGAGAGACATGATATGATTCTCGGACATGAGTGCTGCGCCGAGGTAGTTGAAACGGGAGAACTCGTTAAGGACTTTAAGGCGGGGGACAGGGTGCTTGTGCCTGCGATAACGCCTGACTGGAATTCCGTAGAGGCGCAGAGAGGCTATTCGATGCATTCAGGCGGAATGCTGGCGGGATGGAAGTTTTCCAATTACAAGGACGGGGTGTTTGCCGAGTATTTTCATGTGAATGACGCTGACGGAAATCTTGCGCATATGCCGGAGGGAATGAGCATCACCGACGCGAGCATGCTTTCGGATATGGTGCCTACAGGCTTTCACGGCGCGGAGCTTGCAGATATACAGTACGGGGACGAGGTTCTTGTTATAGGAATCGGTCCCGTCGGCCTTATGAGCGTTGCGGGGGCAAGTCTTAAAGGCGCATCAAAAATATATGCGGTGGGAACGAGACAGGTTTGTATAGACGCTGCAAAAAAATATGGCGCCGACGAATTCATCAGCTACAAAAACGGTTCTATATGCGAGCAGGTGCTTAAAATGACAGACGGCAAAGGCGTGGACAAAGTCATTATCGCCGGAGGAACCGTCGCAACATTTGCCGATGCCGTAAAATGCGTCAAGCCGGGAGGCATTATAGGTAACGTAAATTATCTCGGCGAGGGAGACAGCATATCCATACCGAGAATCGAGTGGGGAGTCGGTATGGGCCACAAGCAGATTAACGGCGGTCTTATGCCGGGCGGACGGCTTAGGATGGAAAAGCTTGGGGCAATGGTTGCCAACAAAAAGCTCGACGTCTCGCCGCTTATTTCACATGTATTCCACGGATGGGAGTCGGTGGAGGAGGCGCTTATTCTTATGAAGGATAAACCTTCGGACCTCATTAAGCCGGTGATTGTTATAGAGGATTGATTTTACAGTGTGTTAGGACATTTCAAGTTGCGGTTGTGAAGAGTAACAACCGCAATTATTTTTTACAAGTTCTTAGTAATTGTCTTTTATATCAAAAAATCTCCATTCCACCGCCAAGTAGGCGCACAAATTCACATTGTTTATAAAATAATTTTTAAAGAAGTTACATTACAAAGCACGGGAAGGTGAGTCGTAAAGATTTTTTGGTTTTAGACAGCATAGTAATTCAGCGTATGTTTCATTTTTCAAGCACAAATAAATGGCTTTATAAGACCGTATAGTAAGAATTGTTTTAACTGTCAGCGCTCGGATGACTCTGTCCCGCATCGACCAGATACAGTCTCTTTGAGAGACATGGCATCCGACCGATTTATACAAAACTGATATGCCCAAACCTCTGAAAGAAAAACAGAAGGAAAAGGCAATTAAATAAGCCAACAGTGCTTGTCAGCGAAGGAAGCATTTCTGAATAACAACTGTTTTCTTAACTCTTACAATAATACTTTTTAAGGCGACCATAAAATAGTTTGTTAAAGTACGCTATTTATTTACTGTTCTATATTTTCTTTCATAGAAATCTCTGTAAGGAAGTGATTTTTAATATGTACTATATTTATATCTTTTATTTAGCATTGCTAGATTTGAAAATTGAAATGTAATAAACTGCTGTCCTGTTACGTAATTATATTTAATTACATTGAAAAAAGTGTAGAAAAAAGAAAAAATTGAAAAAATATAGTGACATTTGCGATATACTATAGTATTATTATGGTAGTAATATGTAATTATTATGAAATTATAATATAATATATTGTTCATTT
>JAAVXK010000080.1 GCA_022790615.1 Lachnospiraceae bacterium | reverse complement strand
GATTTGATAGAAGATTTTTATTGTTATGGCAACTTTTCCGTACGCACGAACAATATAGAATCCCATACTTCGATGATTGTTACAAACGATGTGGAACGTTATCTGGCAAAGGATTACAATATTACTTACGCCGAAGGATATGACCTTTCTGCTTTAGATAAAACCGGCCAGGTATGTCTTGTCGGACAGACATTTGCAGATATGTTTGACATACGGCCGGGTGATGAAATAGGGCTTTTGTCGGATAGCATGTATTATGTTTTAGACCAATTATACAAAGACAAAAATGAGGAGATAATTGAGACGGCAGTCGAGCGCAACACTGTGATGTATAAAGTTGTAGGGATTGTCACTACAGGTGATAATAATATAAGTTCTGGTATTATTACGGGAATAAACAGCGGCGCACAGGATGTATATGGGCAGCCATTTCCGTTTGGATACAGTGAATTCGTGCTGACAGATAATAGAAATCTTAGTGAACTAAACAGCATGATGGAGGAGGAGCAAAGGGAAAGCCAACAAGAATATGCGCCAATGGCATCTTTTCATATAGACTCGGAGTCGCTTGAGAATATTATGCGGATAAGAGGTTTGCTTGTGGCGCTGTTTCCGGTCGCGGTCGCAGCCGCCATACTCATAGGGATGTTTGGCTCCGGTATGGTTATTATTCAATCGGCGCAGGAAGCTGCTTTCTTACGTGTTCTTGGTGTAACAAAGAAGCGTGTCCGCTGTATACTTGTAATCAGACAGATAATTTTATGCGTTGCCGGGCTCTGCATTGTGGCAGGTGGATTGTATGTATTCTTTCCTGAAATGTCTGCGAGGAGCGCACGGACGATTGCCTCCTGTCTGAGTATGTATTTTGCGGGAAGTGTATGCGGGGCGACAGCGGCAGCAGTGTATGTAACCAGAAACAGGGTATTGGCACTTTTACAGGTGAGGGAGTAGAAAGGAGAAAATATATGTCAATATTAGCTTTGGAAAACGTAACATATATGTACAAGAATGCACAGAAAGCCGCCGTATCGAAAGCTTCCTGCGTGTTTGAGGAGGGGAAGGTATACGCAATTATAGGTCCGTCCGGTTCGGGAAAATCTACATTGCTTTCCCTGCTAGCAGGGCTTGACCTTCCTACAGACGGAGAGATTACTTTTGATGGAAACAGTCTTGCAAAATTGAATCTTGACCGTTACCGTCGTGAAAGTATTTCTATGATTTTCCAAGCGTTCCATCTGTTTCCGCTGCTGACGGTCATGGAAAATGTTTGTTTTCCAATGGAATTGTGCGGCATTGCGCCGAAAGATGCAAAGCAGCGGGCGTCTTCATTGCTTGAAGGCGTAGGTATTACGAAAGAACAGATGAAACGTTTTCCGACAAAGCTGTCGGGCGGGGAAAGACAGCGCGTGGCGATTGCGAGAAGCCTGGCCTCCGACGCGAAGATAATTCTTGGCGACGAACCGACAGGGAATCTTGACGGTGCGAACACGCAGAACATTATTCAGATTCTTTGCAGCCTTGCGCATGACAAGGGGTACTGTGTAATCATAGTGACGCACGACCTTGAGGTAGCAGAGGCTGCAGACGTATCCTTGAGGATGAGAGATGGGGAATTATTTAGCACACCAGGTTAAACACTTTTACTGTTTGTGCTTATTCTTTTCCATTATACTGTACTGCTTTGGGCTGCAGCCATAGTGATTTTTAAAAGTCCTTATAAAATGATACTCGTTTGCATAGCCAATCATTCTTGCAATCTGATTGACGGGAAGCGTCTCGTTTGTTAGCAGATATTTTGCGTATTCCATGCGGGCCTCTATAAGCTCCGTCTTTGGGGGCTGATGGAATATTGCGGTGTAATATCTGTAGAACTGGCTCTTGCTCATATGGGCCAGCTCCGCCATATTTTCCGTGTTCCAGTCATAATCAAGATGCGATAAAATGTGCATACGTATTTCAAAAAACATCCGAAACGTATTCTTTTCAATACCTCCCGCTTTTCGGCCCCGCAGACTGCGCGCAAGCTGAATCAGCAGAGTTTTCACATATGCGTCAATCTGTTCTGCGTAATGTTCGTCATGGGTAAAAAATTCATATTCAATGTGGCGCAGCGTCTCGTTTATTTCCGCGGGTTCGGGGATTGTGAATAGCTGATTAAGCGGAAGCCCGAGTTTTTTGCAAAATTCGTTTTCATCCGTAAAATGGACAAAGCTGTTTTTAAATTTCTTTTCGGCATGGTACCATTGTCTATGCCCCGGGGTGTATATTATCATACTGCCTGCGGGCGCAGTTATTCGTTCACCGCCGAGTTCAATTATCATGGATGACATAAAATACAAAAAAAGATATTCTTTTGAGCCTTCCGGGCGGTCGATAGTATCGTAATCTACATTTCTTATATTGTATCCGCAATACCAAACCTCAAACATATAATGCCCCTTCCCCGCACGCTGAAACCCCTTTAATCAATGTTTTCCTAAAGATACCTATAAATTTCAGCATGTCCGATGCCTGTAAGATGAATCATAAAAGCGTAAAAACATTCTATGACGCCTTTATGATTAATAGTATAAGTATATTTTTCCAAAATACAAGCGTATCGGAAAAAACGTCAAATTTCACGTAAGAAAGTGCATGGAATACAGAGCTTTGGTTGGCTATACTGTAAGCATATAACATATTGCAGGGAAAAAAGCGTTAACCTGATTCTGTCACAGGGCTGCGAAGTATGCAATATAAGGAAGGAGCGAGAAAAATGAGAAATAAAACTATCTCAGTTGTTCTGATATTTGCAATGTTAATAGTATCAACATCTATTTTATCGACGTCAAATTTATCAATGTCAATCAACGCAGCACATATTTCGGCTTCGGAAAAGCCCGCGGCTTATCTTGCGGCATTTGTAGCGGAATATGAGTATAACATGGGGGTGGAGCACGCGCAGTTTCCGTCGGGAAATTATACCGACAACAGGAGGACCGACGTGCTGTATTATGCAATTTCGCTTGACGGGATTACATATACCGGACTTAATAACGACAGACCGGTTTTGTATCCGCGTGATATGTGTAAGCTTGGCTCGCCGTCGCTATTTAGAAAAGCCGACGGTACATATGGCCTCATTGCGGGCGTAGACAATAACTCTAACAAAATCTTTTTAAGCGACACGGACGACCTGGTAACTTTCTATAACGACAGAGTCGTAACCCTGAACAATAAGGGTATAACGGTTAAGAACCCGGTGGCGGAATATGACAAGAAAGCGGGTCGGTACAGCGTGCGGTGGCAGGACGGAAACGGTAAATCATACGTGTCTTACACAGACGCCTTTTCATCATTTTCGGAACCGGAACCGGACAGTTATGAAAAGGACGGTGTGAATGCAAAGCTTCCGGTATATGCAAAAACGGACGAAGCGTCAATATTTGAGCTAAATGCTGACGAGTATGACAGGATTATGAAAAAATACGGGGAGATAAAAAGCGTCAGCGTAGAAGGGCTTTCGAAAAACGTAACAGCGGGTTCGAAAGTTACGCTGCCTGATACTCTTAACGTAGTTTACAGCGACGGCTCGGTTACGTCTATGGGCGTTGACTGGGACACTGCCGGCACGGGTCTTAATTTTGACAGTGCGGCGGCGGGAACATATAAGATTACAGGAACATTGCGGGGGACGACCGTGTATAACAGTCCCGTAGCGGATTTTAGGGCAGACCCGTTTATTTTATACAATGAGGACGACGGATATTATTATATGACGGGTTCATATATGCAGAGCGACCTAAAAAATGCATACGATTATGTAATTATAAGAAGGGCGAAGAGTATAAATGAATTATCGGAGGCCGAGGAGGTAAAAGTATTTTCAGGTACGACGAAAGCCGAATCCGGGGTAAATGTGACTCCTGATTATTGGGCCCCTGAAATACACAAAATTGACGGCAAGTACAGAATACTTGTATTGGGCACGGTTGACGGCGCAGGTCGTCAGTGTGTGCTTACGTGTGAAGACGGTGATTTGATGAATCCTGCCTCATGGTCATATACGGGATATATCGGCGATACAACCGATAATCAGCAAATTGGGCCGTTTGATACGACATATTTTGAATATGAAGGACAGGGATATTATGTTACGCAGCATACGAGCGGGGGATCAAAGCTTGACATAACGACCGTTGACCCTACAGACCCGCTTACGCCTACAGGGCCGAGGGTGTCGATTGCAGTTCCCGACAGGGCTTATGAGAATAATATAGGAACGGGTCAGAGCATATTAGAGGGGCCGGCGGCGCTCATTCACGATGGCCGTGTGTACGTCACTTATTCGGGAGCAACTATTGATATGCATTACTGCACGAACCTTGTATATGCGGATTTGGACAGCGACCTGATGAAACCGGAAAGCTGGACGAAGTTACAGACACCCCTGTTCACAACTGCAGACGTGACGACAACAGTCAAAGATTCGGTTCTTGTCGACGGAGACGGGCAGTATGAAGGAATAATGGGACCCGGACACAGCAATTTTACCGTGGATGAAAACGGTAATCCGCTTCTTGTGTTCCATGCAAGAGACTGGGGAGAGTCGTATGCCTCCGGTAGCGATAAGTATGGTCTTGCCGACCCGGGACGCCATGCCTACGTAAAATGCGTTCATTTTGGCGCGGACGGCATGCCGATACTGAATATGACGTCCGAGCAGATATTGTCCGACGAACTGCGAAGCGTAAGCATGACGGTTACGGTCACTGAGCCGAATGTATCGCATCAGAACCCAAATCAGAACCCGAACCAAAATCCAAATTCCGGTACAGGATTCGAGCAGACCGGGGGGAATACGCCTTCGCCGGAACGTCCTGTTGTTGGGAAAGAGTATACTTGTGGGAAACTGAAGTACAGGATAATAAGTCTTGCGTCCGCCGGTAAAAAGGGCAGGGCAGCCGTGACGGGAGTCGCCGGAAAGGCCGCAAAAAGTGTTAAGAGTGTTACCATCAAAAGCTCTGTTAAGATAAACGGCGCATCATACAATATAACCGAAATATCGGACGGCGCATTTAAAAACTGCAAAAAGCTTACGAAGGCGACTGTCGGTGTGAAGGTAACTAAAATCGGCAAGAACGCGTTTTCAGGATGCAGAAAACTTAAAAATGTTATTATAAAATCAAATGTACTTAAAAACGCCGGAAAAAATTGCTTTCAGAATGTGTATGCCTCGGTAAAGGTCAAGGTGCCGTCTAAGAAAAATGCCGCTTATAAAAAGTTATTCAAGAAAGCGGGATTGAAGGGTAAAAAAGCTGTTCAGTAAAATGGCAGCTTAACATTAATAATATGTTTATCGTATATAATTGTGAAAATGTTTATAAACTGTCGTTCATTTATAATTTAAAAAGGAGGAGGAACATCAATGATAAGTAAATTCAAAAGAATATTGAGTTATACCATTGTTGTTGTAATGATTATGGCACAGATACCACAGTTTGCAAAAGCACGTTTTTCCTCGACGTCTGATAACGGGGATGGTACATTTACCAATCCGAACGTCTATCTTGACGTTCCGGATATTGATATGATAAGGGTTGGGGAGAATTATTATATGGTCAGTACCACGATGCATATGTCGCCGGGATGTCCGATTCTAAAGTCGACGGACCTTGTAAACTGGGAGACGGTCAATTATGTGTATGACAGACTCGCGGACAGCGATGCGGCAAACCTTTTAAACGGACAGAACATGTACGGAGCGGGACAGTGGGCGGCGAGCATCAAATACCACAATAATAAGTACTATGTTGCGTTTAACTCTAATACGACCGGAACAGCCTACATATTTTCTACAGACGATATAGAAAACGGCCCGTGGGACAGGGTAATGCTCGGAAAGAGTTATCATGACTGCGCATTGTTCTGGGATGATGCGGGCGACGGCGCATGTTATCTTGTATACGGCAATAACACAATCCAGTACATTGAATTAAATGATGACTTGTCTGGCGTTAAGGCCGGAGGAAGAAGCGGCGTTATGTTCGAGGGAAATATAGGCGAGGATGGAAAACCGTTATTTTCAAGCACGGGCGGACTTGGAAACGAGGGAAGCCACGTGTATTACAGGAACGGTTACTACTATGTATTTACCATTAACGCACATCCGAACGTGAGGACTGAGGTAGTGCACAGAAGCCGCGTATTTCCCGGAACGAACAGCGACTGGAGTACAAGGATTGTCTTAAAAACGAGGTTTGACAACTACGGCGTCAACAATCTTGGAAACGGTGTTGCGCAGGGTGGAATTATTGATACTGTATCGGGTGAGTGGTACTGCTATATGTTTCAGGACCACGACGGAATCGGAAGGGTTCCGGTACTTACGGAGCTTACATGGACGGAAGACGGATGGCCTGCGGCAGGCGTGGACGGCGACACGAAGACGGTTTCTAACATTATGAAGATGCCGGGAACTTCTTCGGGAAAAAAGACGCTTGTAAAGAGTGATGAATTTTACAACGACGCGGTACACAAACAGTACGAGGCAGTACAGGAAGTGGAGGGAGCGCATGCGGATTACAACGGTTCCAACCTTGATATGTGCTGGGAGTGGAACCATAATCCGGACAATACAAAGTGGTCTCTGACCGAGAGAGAAGGGTATCTTAGACTGTACACTGCGGGAACTGCCAAGGGGTGGCTGAATGCAAGGAACACTCTTACGCAGAGGACGTTCGGGCCTACAAGCTCGTACGCTGTATCGATGGATGTAAGTAACATGAAGCCTGGCGATATAGCCGGACTTGGCGGACTCGCCAATAAATACGGCTATGTGGGCGTAAGGTGTAACGACGACGGCTCAAAAGAGGTTATCATGGTGGACGGTTCGAATAATAACGGTGTAAACGGCGCTGACGCTGACGTGGTACAGGCGGAGCAATGTACAGGGGACGTCGTATATCTTAAAACGGAATTTTTGTTTGCCGACAATGACAAACAGTATGACCGCATGGATTTTTATTACAGCTTTGACGGAAGTTCATGGAAGAAAATAGGCGGCTCCGCATATACAAAGTATGATATATATCCGATGTTCATGGGAATCAGAGCCGCAATATTTAACTACGCGACAAGCGAAGAAGGCGGATATGTGGATGTGGATTATTTTCATGTGTCGGATAAGCTTACCGGCGAAGATGCTTATGTGGGTGATGCGGCGGCTGAACTTACAGTCAATTCCGGAAACGACATACTGCTTTATTTGGACCATATCGGAAGTTCTGATTTTGCAGGAGTGAAGGCGTCAATCAACCTTCCGAAGGAACTGAACGTAACGTCGGTAGATTTCAGCGGAGGCATAAAGAACGGTCAGGGCTCCTATACGTATGAAAACGGCCGCCTGATACTTTATGTAAAAGGACAGGACGTGACGTTTGACGCCGCCGACAGGCTGTTTGCAACAATTCATGTCAAATCTTCGGCCGAGGTGAAAGCCGATACGGTAAAGCAGATTCGGACGGACTATATATATGTCGACGACGGATATATAGATTACAACGTAAGTAAATGTAATATTGATATTACCGTAAAAGTTCCTTCTGACGAACCCGTTAAAGAGACTCCGACTACTGCGCCGGTTCTGGATTCCGGCAGGAAAGAAGACAACGCCTCTGAAGTGAAAAAGGATAATACGACAAAGGTTAAGCTATCCTCGGTGAAAGGACTTACGGTTAAGAAAAAGGGTTCAAAGAAAGCCGTTGTAAAGTGGAAGAAAGTCAAGGGAGCCAAAAAATATGAGGTTGTATACTCGGCTGACAAAAAGTTCAGGAAAGGAGTACGGAAAGTTTCGGTTAAGAAAACTTCCGTTACGGTAAAGAAGTTAAAAAGTAAGAAAACATATTATTTCAAAGTAAGGGCATGCGCAAAGAACAGCGATGGAAGCATGTCATACGGAAAATATGTTACTAAGAAGTTCAAGTTAAAATAAATCAATATTATTCCGAATCGTTCCCTGTCTTTTTCCTGTAGGTTTTTGGCGACATCCCGGTGTAGCTTTTAAATACTTTGGAGAAAGCCAGGGAATCTTCATATCCAACCTCTACCGAGATTTCATTTATTGTTTTCTGAGTTGAAAGAAGAAGCGTCTCCGCTTTCATCATCCGGTATTCAAGAAGATATCTGTGCGGGGAGACGTTCATAATTTTTTTAAAGCAGCTTGTGAGATAGGATCGGTTAATACCAATATAATCGGCTATATCGGATATTTTAATATTTTTATTATAGTTGCTTTCTATATAGTCGAGCGTGTGGTCGACATATGTCTGGTATGGGTAAGTGAATTCCCTGCTGTTATCTGTTATATCATGGAGGTCCTCGCCAAGCTGTGCTACGAGTGAATAGAGATATGCCTCGCGCCGGAATTCATTTGAAAATATTAACTGGCAGGCCTCCAGTATTCCATTGACACCGTCGCGGTAAGGCGCGATATCCGGAATACGGGCCGTCGGGCTGTCGGCCGATAAGCCGGCGTATCTGAGCGCGGCGTCAGCTTTCAGGCCGTTAAAACCGAACCAAAGGTATGACCACGGTTCCTTGTCGTCGGCCTCATAGTATGTGGTTATACCCGGGCATATGAGAAAAACGTCATTTTTGCAAAGTTCAAACGTCTTGCTGCCGACGGTAAATTTGCCGCGTCCGGAGAGTACAACGTGCACGAGGTAGTCTTTTCTGATAGTCGGACCAAAATGATGTCCCGGCCAGCAGTCCTGTATGCCGCAGTAACACAGGTACAAATCGTGCTGGCTTTTTTCAACTGATTCCAGACATTTATAGTGGCTCATATTAGTAAGGTGTGCTTTTTTCTCCAAGGGTGAACCTCCGAATGCTTTGATTACATATAATTATATAGCAGGCGGTACAACTTCGCAACATTTTTGAGGACATGGAAGAGTGTATGAGAAATATGTATTACGTAGCATAATAATTAAAAATATGTAAAGATTTCAAAAGATTTCATGGAAAAGATTGTATAAAACTATTTTTTGTGATAAAATAACACTATTTAAAGACAAATTATTTGCCTTTGCCGGATTTTTTGTCACAGTAAACAAAAAATTGTCTCAAATTTAAAAATGATTGTGGCAGCAAGGAACGGTTCGTCTCGAATAATTGAAGCAAAACAGTGCATTTTTAAGACAATTTTAAGGTGTTTTAGGAAAAAGGAGAGTGATAAAGAATTTAAAACTATGTAAACGGGAAATTAGAGATATTGAGAGATTATATTGTGAGATAGGAGGAAATGGCATATGAAATTTATGAAATATGAAAAAAATAATGGAAGAAAAAAATTTAAAAAAACAGTTTTATCGACAATTTTATGCAGTTCATTATTGCTTGTATCATTTACTGATATGGGATATGCAAAGGCTTCAACGTCTGATACGGTTACCAGGCAGGATGTTGAAGAATTTGATTATTCCGAATATGATAATGATTTTGTCGATAATGAAATAATCGTTCGGTTTAAAAATGAAATATCCGAAGTTGATGTAAAAGAATTTTTTTATGATGAAAGAATAATTACTGTAGAGGATATGTATGAGTCAGTTTATAGCGATGTTAA
Source organism: Lachnospiraceae bacterium (assembly GCA_022790615.1). GTDB lineage: Bacteria > Bacillota > Clostridia > Lachnospirales > Lachnospiraceae > V9D3004. The sequence goes on along the minus strand of JAAVXK010000080.1, from coordinate 12,430 downwards.
AGACGATGAAGATTCAATCAGCAGAAATGTAAAACAAATTCAAGATGAAATAGGCAAAACATATATAATAACTTTTAGAAATAAAAAAGATGATGATTTGATTGATTTGGTAGAAGAACTAAATAGTAATGTTTTAATAGATTATGCTGAGCCAAATTATGTATGTTCTGTAGAACAAACGCCAAATGAATATACAAATTCGTCATGGTACGACCATTATAATATGGATAGAATAGAAGCTGATAAAGCATGGGATATTGCATCTAAGAATACAGTTTATGTTGGGGTAATGGATACTGGTATAGATGCTAATCATCCGGATTTGAAACAAAATATGGCGCTTGAGTTAGGTTGGAACTATAATACAGAAACAAATGAAAATACAATGGATGAACATAGCCACGGAACGCATGTTGCGGGAATCATTGGTGCAAAAGGAAATAATTCAATAGGAGTGGCAGGAGTCAATTGGAATGTAAAGCTGGTTCCGATAAAGATTAGCGGAAAAAGTGGAACTTCAGATATGAACACTATGGCAAGGGGACTTTTGTATGCAAAATCAAAAAATATACCGATTGTGAATTTGAGCTTTAGCAAGTCTTATAGCCAATCCTTTTTTGACGCGGTGGTAGAGTATGGTAAGTCTGGCGGCCTGCTTGTTACATCGGCAGGAAATGATGGGGCTAATAATGACAATAGTACAGTATTTAAAAAATTAGAAGATATGGATAATGTTATCGTTGTTGCTTCTTCTTCGAAAAAAACAGATAATCAATTGTGTAATGGCAACGTAAACTCTAATTATGGTTTTAATACGGTTGATGTTGCCGCACCCGGATATGCTGTTTGGAGTACTGTTCCAACATCAATTAATTCTTCGGGATATGCAGCAAAAAGTGGAACGTCTATGGCTACTCCGCACGTTGCAGGAGCCGCGTCGTTAATAAAAGCGGCGCACCCGTCATACACACCTGCAATGATAAAGGGATGTATAGAAGATTCAGTTACACATGAACCTGCGTTGGGTAGCTGCGTTAGTTCAGGCGGCATTCTTAACGTGTATAGAGCAGTAAAAGGAACTTCAGAACAAAAAGATGGCACGATGTTGGTAATTTCGCCCGGAAGGCAGGAAACAATGAATCAGGCCATTACTAGAGCACTTGGTTCGTCAGATTCTGCAAGTAGGTATACAAAGTTAAAAGTACTAGGGTTTTATAATTTTTATGATGGCACGAGTGTAAACGATTCGGCCAATAATAAACTTAAAAATTTGAAGTATGTTGACTTATCGCATTATGGGGGCCATTTGGGTAATTATGCTTTTGCAAATTGCAATAATCTTACAGATGTAACGAGCGGATTTAATGAGTTTAGTGACAGATGTTTTTACCGATGTAAAAGCCTTAAAGGTATACATAGTCCGGGTAATTTGCAGACGGATAAGACGATGAATATTGTTGACTTATCAGGAATAACTGGACAAGACATTGCTTATGATTATTGCTTTTATAGATGTGAAAGTATTAAAAAAGTCTGTTTACCCAATTCAAATAATTTATATTTGGGAACAGCAGCTTTTTGGGGATGTGAGAATTTGGAAAAGATTTATACATATAATTTGGAGAGTCAAGATGGAACATCAGATTTGACGAATCTTTCCGTTGTTAATAAATCACTTATCAGGGAGACTGCAATTAGTTCTATTGAATTATTGAATGACATTGAAGTTAAAGCGGCAGCTTTTATGGATTGCTCAAATCTTAAAACGGTTTATTATGAACGTGATAATGCTTATGAACCTGTCATAGGTATTAATGTGTTTAAAGGAGTTTCACCAAACTGTACAGTTCTTGTTTATTATCCTGTACTGCATAATCCGAGTTTTATGTTATCAGATTCATTGCTGTATGATGATATACATAGGGTTTTTGTTGATGCATATCCTTTAAGCTAGCTTTACTGTGTTGAAACAGAATGGATATGAACTATTATGAGACATAACAGAAAATTATTAGCCGCGACGGCGCTGGATGTAGATTTTGGTTTTGTAACCGAATTTGCAGGGGAATGTGCGAATGCCGAGACCAAATATAAGGAACCTGCTGGAATAACGTTGCCAACTGTTGAACATAATAGGAAGATTGACAAGACCGGTGAATGCGGGGAAGGGCTTTCATATGTACTTGATGATGGAACGCTCACAGTTTCAGGAACGGGTAAGATTGCCGACAATGCTTTTCGTGATGTCTCGGCAATCAGAAAGGTTGTTATTAATGAAGGCGTATCTGATATTGGAGTAATGGCGTTTTCAGATACGTGGAACATTGTCGGCATTTCATTCCCCAAAAGCGTAAAGACAATAGGAGACGCGGCATTTTCCGTATGTCGTTCATTGGAAAGTGTCAGTATCCCTGAAGGCGTTGCATCTATTGGAGAAAAATCATTTTCATGTTGCTTTACCATGAATGAACTTTCGATTCCAAATACTCTTACCGATATTGGAAAAGATGCATTTTACGGATGTGTCAGTTTGGAAAGGATTGTTGTTTCAGACAATAATCCGGTGTATGACAGCAGAAAAGGCTGTAATGCGTTAATTGATTCGAAGTCGAATGAACTGCTTGTAGGATGCCGCAGTACTGTTATTCCGGATGGCATTACTACAATAGGAAAATACGCGTATACAGGTATTGAAGGATTAACCGACGTTGTTGTCCCTGATAGTGTAAAGGTAATTGGAAAGTCAGCATTTTATTTTTGCGTTGATTTGAAAAATGTATATATTCCAAGCAGTGTAGTATCAATAGGGGAAAATGCGTTTTCTGAAAATAACAAGAATTTGGAAATACATACAAAAAAAGATTCTTATGCGTGGAATTATGCTCTTGAACATAAGATTGCAAAATTAGATACAGGCAAGACGGATGAATTGACGAATCGTAAAAAGTGATAACGATAAGTCCGATGAATCCGATAAGACAAAAGAATCCGAAATAGGGAATATATAAAGCAGACTTCGGATATTTTTGATAAAATGCCTGCAAAACTAATTGTTACACAGAACAAAAAACATATGCTCCCAATCGTCGAAATCTGATAAAAGGGCTGTCGTACTCAGTATGATAGCCCTAAACTAGTTTGTAACAATTTTGCATGATGAAACAACATTGTTCCATTTATAAATAAATGAGCCCGAATTATTATATAATTGTGACATAATCATGGGTTATAATCACAACATCTAAGTTTTAGGGTCAGGTGTACTGTGGAAAAATGATATTACGCCATGTCTTTTAGATATGGCGGTTACCGCCGGATGCACACGGCTCGCTGTTGAATTTAATTGTCCATTTGGTCGGACGCGAACCGGTGCAGGTATATTAGTGTTGATTATATACTATATGTGCAGTACGCACAGTACATTTTGATGGAACTTTACTAAATAAGGGGGTTAATAAATGTTTAAAAGAACAAAAAAAGTGATTGCGGCAGTGCTTTCCTTTGCAATGGTTGCAGCTTTGGGAACCGCATATGTGCCTGGCGTACAGGGTAACGCCGCAAAGGCGGCCGTAAACGGAGACGAGGGTAGTGAAGGGCTGACGGCAATTGACAAGCTTTCCGTCAAGTCGCCTGACGGTAAAATTTCACTGAAAATCTGGAAAAGCGACAGCGACGAATATTATTATTCGGCGTATCTGAATGATACTGTAACTATACAGTGTTCGCCGTTCGGTATTATTACTTCGGAAGGCGAATTTACTGAGGGAATGTCGTTAGATGAGTCGTCAATAAAGGTAGTTGACGGCGTATATGACTATGACCTTATCCAGGGGCCTGTGAATCATGTTAAGAAGAATTACAGAGAACTTGATTTTACACTGACAAAGGGAGTGTCAAGCGTAACGATGAACTTCAGGGTAGATAACGAGGGCGTTGCTTACCGCTACAATGTTGACGCTGATACGACCGCTTCTGATGAATATGTATCGGTAATAAGGGAAAACAGTTCATTTACACTGCCTGATACGACAGATTACTGGACGCAGCCGTACTCGCCTACATATGAGGCTTCCCAATATACCAAGTGTACCTCGGACCAGATGCGGTCAAAGGCGGAAACAATTGGCGCGCCAATATTGGCGGACACCGGAAGCGCGTGGGTTCTTTTGGCGGAAGCCGATGTATTTTCAAGAGAGGATGCCTATTGTGCATCTGTCTTTATTACAGAACGGGGAAGTACGAGAATCAGAAGCTATTTTGGACAGAATCTGTGGGATGAGGATGGAGGAGAACAGTTTCATAAGATAGTGTACGAAAGAAATCATGAATTCCTTGAAAAGATTATTAATGGAACCGGAAGAAAGAAAAACGTACCTGTTCCTGCAACAGATATGGTCGTATTCACGGATAAATTCACTACCGCATGGAGAGTTGCCATAATGGGGGAGACGCTTAATGACGTTACAAGCAGTACTCTTGTGCATGACCTGAATCCTCCGGCAGAGGGCGACTTCTCATGGGTTGTGCCGGGTACGTCCGTTTGGTCATGGTGGTCCACCGGAGATAATATCAGTTATGAGAGTATGAAAGATTATATTGATTTTTGCTCAACTTCGGGTATCACGTACTGTCTCGTAGATTTTGGCTGGGAGAACTGGCCTTCATACGAGGAAAAGGTATTAGAGCTGATTGACTATGCCGATGAAAGAAATGTTGGAATACTGTTATGGTACGGAGTGCACAAGTGGGATAACGCGCACCAGTTTGACCTTGATAATGTAGAAGATATAGAGGAGCAGTTCGCATGGTGTGAAAGAATCGGCGTTAAGGGCGTTAAGGTCGATTACATTGAGTCTGACAGCCAGTTCGCCATGAGAAATATGTACTGGATACTTGAAAGTGCGGCAAAGCATCATCTTGTAGTTAACTTCCACGGCGCAACGGACCCTAACGGTGAGAATAAAACATTCCCGAACCTTCTGTCTATAGAAGCGGTTCAGGGTATGGAATACTTTAAGTGGTCTAACGCATCTCCGGTAGATACGCTTGTTACATTGCCATTTACAAGAAATGTACTTGGCTCTATGGAATATACGCCGTCATTATTCGCACTGCCGCATGATTCATCCATGAAGAGCCAGTATAGTCCTGCAACAGCCGGATTCATGCTTTCCATGTGTATTGAGTATGAGTCGGCCGTAGAGACATTCGCCCAGTCCGGTTATGTATATCCGGGATACAGGGCATTCCCTCTTATAGCGGATGTTCCGAGTACATGGGACCAGAGTATTCTTGTAGACGGATATCCAAAGTCACACTGTATCAGAGCGAGGAGAAGCGGTGAAAACTGGTATATTGGCGCTATGACGGTTAAGGCTGCAAATTATCCTGTCGCGCTTGATTTCCTTGAGGCCGGGGAAGAATACTACGCGTATATTTACCGTGATAATGAAGATGGAACTGATATTGAATGTGATATAAAGAAAGTAACGTCAAAAGATGTTCTTGACCTTGATTTGATGGATAATGGCGGATGCGCTATCAAATTATCGAAGAATGACCCTGAAAAGTGGACGGAGTACGATAATTACACATATTATGAGGCGGAAGATGCAGAGCTGGTGGGAAAAGCATCTATTAATAATAATAAGACATTTACATCAGGCTTGGCGACAGTCAGCGGCATCGGCAACTCGGGTGACAGTGTTACCAATATGATAAAATATGATAATATTAGTGTTCCTGAGGATGGCACTTATAATGTAAGACTATATGTTGTGTCTAATGACAAGAAAAAACTGACTTTAAGAGTAAATGGAGAGGCGGAATATACGTTTTCGGATGTTGTCGGAGTATCGGGAACAGACGCTGTTGGTACTTATGCCAATCCTGTTGAGATCGAGCTGAAAGCCGGAGACAATACAATTGAACTCTATAGCAAAGGTTCGACCAATGCGCCTACAATTGACAGAATTGCAGTATCTAAGGCTCTTATTACAGACGCCGAGGTTAAGCTTTCACAGACTTCGTATGTATATGATGGAAAGAAGCATGACCCTGATGTTACAGTAACGCGCGGCGGTAAGAATCTTACAGAGGGTGTTGAGTATTCGGTATTTTATTCACATGATAAGGAAGCCGGTACTGCTGCGGTTTACGTGACGGGTATTAACGGTTACGGCGGACAGCTTAAGCAGACTTATACTATACAGGCTCCTCTCGTGACACCGCCGCCGGTTGCGACGTCTGCTCCGGTGCAGACGCCGGGACCTGTTGTGACGCCCACTCTGGTACAGACGCCGGCGCCTCCGGCCGTGTCAGTAAAGAAACCGGCAAGGGTAAAAATTAAATCGCTTAAGCCGGCGAAGAAAAAGATTAAGGTTTCATATAAGAAGATAAACGGCGTAAAAGGATATGAGATTAATTATGCTGACAACAAGAAGTTTAAAAAGGCGAAGACTGTAAAGGTTAAGGCTAAGGTCACAACTAGTACAATCAAGAAACTGAAATCTGGAAAGAAATACTATGTAAGGGTAAGGGCATATAAAATGTCTTCCGGAAAGAAACTGGCTGGCAAATGGAGTAAGGTAAAGAGCGTTAAGGTGAAGTGATAATGCGCGCAAAATAATCGGTGTAAAGTAATTTGCGTAAAGTAATCAGTGTAAAGTAATTAGCGTAAAGTAATCTGCGTAAAGTTACTGCGCGAAATATAAAACAGCTGCACATCGGATGCTGTGAGACGTCCGATGTGCGGTCGTTTTTTGTGTCGGACTTAGGAGTCTTCTGTTTGCAAAATATTTTATTTAATATTTTACAAAAATACTTGACTGATACCATATAAGGATATAATTTTTGAATAAAAGCATATTGAACAACTTTTCTGCATATGCTATAATGCCATTAGGCAAAAGAGATGCAAAAGTTCCATGTGAACAAAGAATGAAATCCCCGAATTGTGTTGCACCACAATCCGGGGATTCTTCTTTTCTTTTTATAGCGGCAAAGCACCCGCCAGGCTATTTGTTGCACTTGTCGTCACCGTCTAACCATTTGATGATGTAGTGGCAAGCCACACCAGCCATAACGGCAATTAAAAAGGATGCAAATAACTCCATGTGAACACCTCCCCCTGTTGCGGGTCTCGGTGAGCAACACACATATTATAGCATACTACCGATATTCTTGTACCGCTTTCCTGAAGTTTTTCTTGGGATTGTGGCTATCGCAATCCGATGCTCGCTATTTCTGCGGACACTGCCTCATGCTAATCCTCTTGTACAGTCAATATGTGTTTTTACATCCAAAAAGGATATCTTTATTCATTTATTTATGTACAATTTTAGTTTTATCCTTATCTGGCTTCATACTTGATTTCATTTGTAATATATTATTGCATTTGTATGGCTATTATATTATAACTAATGTATAAGCTGTTCATGAGATATGACTCCTTTGTATTTTTTGTATTTAAAGCAGGAGGAATGTCTGTGGCAGAAAAAACGCTTAAAGAACTTAATATTATTGATGATTTTCTGTTTGGTTCGCTGGTTACTGAAGCGGAAAAAGTATTTTATGGAGTTAATACTAATTTTTGCGGGGCGAGACTTGATATTGTGATAGAAAATCAGGAGAATATGATAATATATGATATTGAACCGGATAAAAGGGTTCATGCTGGTAATGTAAAATTTTTCCTGACAGGGCGCGTTTTTATCGTTCCAGGTTGGATTCCCAGGCGTTGGAAAGAGGCGGACGTGTGCATAACATGGCATGTCAGGAGGACATGGGTATATTATACATGAAAAGAGGTTAGCAGGGTGGTAATTGATTTTCATACTCATTTTTTCCCGGACAGGATAGCAATTAATACAATACGGTATCTGAGAAAAAGAATGATGCAGGTTACGGGAACGGGCATGACGGCTGACGAGGCGTTCCCGATATATACCGACGCCACATACAAAAGCACATTTGCGCTGATGGACAGAAGCAATATTGATAAGTTTGTGCTTCTCCCGATTGCGACCAATGAAAGGCAGTCAACCAATGTCAACAATTATGCGGAAAGCATTGGCAGTGACAGGGTGATACCGTTTGGTTCGGTATATCCGTATCAGAAGGATTGGGAATATGTGCTGGAGGACCTGTATTACAGAGGCTTTAAGGGTATTAAGCTGCACCCGGAAGGACAGCAGTTTTATATAGACGGCAGCGAGGGAATGCGCGTATTAAAGAAAGCAGACAGGCTTGGTTTGATTGTTGTGATACATGCCGGCGCGGACCCCGGTTACACGGAACCGTATCATTCATCACCGCAAAGGATTGCCAATGTAATAAAAGAGGTTGACGGCAGCAGGATAATTGCCGCACATATGGGCGGGCTGAACCAGTGGGATGATGTTGAGCGTTACCTTGTGGGAACGTCAATTAACATGGACACCTCATATATAAGCAAGGTTATCGACTTTTCACAGTATAAGCGTATAATTGAGAATCACGGCGCGGATAAGATTGTTTTTGGGAGCGACTGCCCGTGGCAGGAACCGCAGGAAGCGCTGAAGGGTATCGGCAGTCTTGGGCTTGACGAGGAAAGCCTTGCATTGATTACGCATAAAAATGCGGAGCGATTGCTTGGAATCGCTTCGTCATAGCTAAATTGCAAAAGAGCGAAGTATTTGCGTTAATTAAGATAGAAAAAGGGTTTAGGATTATTGGCAAAAGACAAAAGGTATAAAAGAATAAAAAATTTCAAGAAATATTAACTGCCATCTTGCAAAAAAATAATAACTGTGGTAGGATAGTAGGCGTGATAAATATTTGACGAGGTGTGGCTAAGTTTGGTATAGCACTGCGTTCGGGACGCAGGGGTCGCAGGTTCAAATCCTGTCACCTCGATTTCTATTATAAGATGGGAAGTTTTTGGCTTCTCATAACACTTTTAAAAGCGGCTTTCCGTGTTATATGGGGCTGCTTTAATTATTATATAACATATGGAGGTGCTTTGTTGTGGCGAATGTTATTTCTGATGATACGATAGAGTATGTAGGCATACTTGCCAAACTGGAGCTGTCAGACGAGGAGAAAGAACAGGCGAAGAAAGATATGGGAAGCATGCTTGATTATATAGACAAGCTTAATGAGCTTGATACAGACGGCGTTGAACCTATGTCGCACGTATTTCCCGTCGACAACGTATTTCGTGCGGATATTGTGACAAACGGAGATGACAGGGAGCAGATATTGTCTAACGCACCTGAGGAGAAGGACGGCGCATTTGTCGTGCCAAAGACATTTGATTAAGGAGGACGGTTCATATGAGTCTCATGAAAATGACGGCCTTAGAGCTTGGAAAAAAAATAAAATCAAAAGAAGTATCTGCAGCCGAGGCTGCGAAAGCCGCAATTGAACAGATAAATGCCGTTGACAAGGAGATAAACAGTTACGTTACGGTTCTTGACGAGGACGTAATAGTAAAACGGGCGGAACAGGTACAGAAAGCGATAGACGACGGCAGTATGACGGGGCCGCTTGCAGGCGTTCCCGTTGCCATAAAAGACAATATGTGTACGCAGGGAATACTGACAACGTGCAGCTCTAAGATTCTCGGTAATTTTATACCGACGTATACATCCGAGGCGGTTATCAATCTTGAGAAGGCGGGCGCCGTTATACTTGGAAAAACGAATATGGATGAGTTTGCCATGGGAAGTACGACTGAGACGTCATATTACGGCCCGACAAAGAATCCGTGGAATAAAGAGCATGTTCCGGGCGGTTCATCGGGCGGTTCGTGCGCGGCTGTGGCGGCAAACGAATGCTTTTATGCGCTCGGCTCGGACACGGGCGGTTCCATAAGACAGCCGAGTTCATTTTGCGGCGTTACCGGCATCAAGCCGACATACGGTACGGTATCGCGTTACGGGCTTATAGCTTACGGCTCGTCGCTTGACCAGATTGGTCCTATTGCAAAGGATGTGTCTGACTGCGCCGCTATTTTGGAGACGATTGCATCTTACGATAGGAAGGACAGCACATCCGTAAAAAGGGATGCGTATGATTTTACGGGAGCGCTGGTTGATGATGTCAAAGCAATGAAGATAGGGATTCCTAAGGATTACTTTGGAGACGGACTCGATACGGATGTAAAGAATGCGGTTCTTAAAGTTGCGGATGTTCTCAGGGAAAAGGGCGCGTCAGTTGAGGAGTTTGATTTGAGTCTCGTGGAATATGCGATTCCCGCCTATTATATAATAGCGTCGGCGGAGGCCAGCTCAAACCTTGCAAGATTCGAAGGCGTCAAGTACGGTTACCGAACGGAGGAGTACGAAGGTCTTCACAATATGATTAAGAAGACGCGTTCCGAAGGATTCGGGGCCGAGGTAAAAAGAAGAATCATGCTCGGTTCATTTGTTCTTAGCAGCGGCTATTATGATGCGTATTACATTAAAGCCCTGAGGACGAAAGCGCTTATAAAACAAGCCTTTGACAAGGCGTTTGAGTCGTACGACATGATTATCGCCCCGGCTGCGCCAACGACGGCGCCGAAGCTGGGAGACAGCTTGAGCGACCCTATAAAGATGTACCTTGGGGATATATATACAATATCGGTAAATCTTGCCGGACTTCCGGGAATATCCGTTCCATGCGGACTGGATAGGAACGGACTTCCGATAGGAATCCAGTTTATTGGAAACTGCTTTGAGGAGAAAAAAATAATACGGGCGGCATATGCATATGAACAGACGAGGGAATATGCGGAATGCGGGTTATGCCAGTGACGGGAGGGAAGAACATGAGTAAAGAGTATGAGATGGTCATAGGCCTTGAAGTTCATGTGGAGCTTGCAACGAAGACAAAGATATTTTGCGGATGCAGCACTGCATTTGGCGGAGCGCCTAATACGCATACATGTCCGGTCTGCACGGGTATGCCGGGTTCGCTTCCTGTCCTTAACAAGCAGGTGGTAGAGTATGCAATGGCAGTTGGACTTGCCACAAATTGTACGATAAACCAGAACTGTAAGTTTGACAGAAAGAATTATTTTTACCCTGATAATCCTCAGAATTACCAGATATCACAGTTGTATTATCCTATATGTATAAATGGAGGCGTCGAGATAGATACGCCGGAAGGCGGCAGGAAAACGATAGGTATACATGAGATTCATATGGAGGAGGATGCAGGCAAGCTTGTGCATGACGAGTGGGGCGAGAGCTCGCTTGTTGATTTTAACCGCTCAGGCGTGCCGCTCATTGAGATAGTGTCAGAGCCTGACATGAGAAGTGCGGAGGAGGTTATCGCATATCTTGAAAAACTCAGGCTTATCATACAGTACCTGGGAGCCTCAGACTGCAAACTCAATGAAGGTTCGATGAGGGCCGACGTTAACCTTTCCGTGCGTGAGAAGGGTGCGAAGGAGTACGGAACCAGAACGGAGACAAAGAACCTTAACTCATTTAAGGCAATACAGCGCGCTATAGAAAATGAGAGGGAACGTCAAATTGCGCTTATTGAATCAGGCGAAAAGGTTATACAGGAGACGAGAAGATGGGATGATAACAAGGAGTACTCGTACCCCATGCGTTCAAAAGAAGACGCACAGGATTACAGATATTTTCCTGAGCCTGACCTTGTCCCTATAGTAATAAGCGATGAGTGGATGGCTGAAGTAAAAGCCAGACAGCCGGAGTTCAGGGAAGAAAAGATGAAACGGTATGCCGAAGAATATAAGATACCTGCGTATGATATAGATATTATCACAGCGAGTAAGAAGCTTGCCGATATATTTGAGGAGACGGTTTCGATATGCGGCAACCCGAAAAAGGTTTCAAACTGGCTTATGGTTGAGACCATGTATCTTCTTAAGGAAAAAGGTATGGACGCCGACGATATTACATTTTCTCCGAAGAATCTTGCGAAGCTTATACAGATGGTTGATTCAAAGGCAATCAACGGAAACGTCGCAAAGGAAGTATTTGCTAAGATATTCGACGAAGATATAGAGCCGGAGGCATATGTCCGCGAAAACGGGCTTGCGTCGGTGAACGACGAGGGAGAGCTTCGAAAAGTCGTTGAGAAAATTATTGAGGCAAATCCTAAGTCAGTAGAAGATATAAAGGCTGGAAAAGTTAAGGCCATGGGATTCTTGGTCGGCCAGACAATGAAAGAGATGAAAGGTAAGGCGGACCCGGGCTCAGTAAATGCTATTTTGAGGGAAATATTCGGGATAAACGAGTAGTGCTAGTGTGCGGAATAAACGAAACATACCTGCCATAAACGGGGAATTTTCACACTGTTTTAATGAAAAAATTAATAAAAATAAGTATAATAATATGAAAAAACGAACCGATTAAAGGTTCGTTTTTTATCATAAAATAACAGCTTATGTATAGGGATATGTAACAGGGGAAGAGGGATTCGAACCCCCGTG
>JAAVXK010000072.1 GCA_022790615.1 Lachnospiraceae bacterium | reverse complement strand
CACGCCTTAAGCGATTTTAATTATATAAGAAAAAGCAGACGCTCAAAATCCAGAACAACATCTGCTTTCCTCTGACCAAATTTTTCTACCATATAAAAATCATGCAAACTTCGCTTCCAAAGTTGGTCAAAAAATTTTGACCAACTTGCCTGACCAACTTTTGACCAACTTTGGTGCAAAAACTTACGATATTTTACACGAGGTTATGATACCCCTTAATCGCAGAAAACGCTGGAAACATGCGTGTTTCCAGCGTTTTATAGGGTTCTTTATACTCGCCACGCCCGTCTATTTCATCTGTGCTGCAACCTCAGCTGCAAAGTCCTCATTCTTTTTCTCAAGACCCTCTCCGGTCTCATAACGGATAAAGTCTACAACTTTCAAATTGCAACCCTCACTCTTAGCAACAGATGCAACGTACTGTCCGACCGTCTCCTTATCATCAGTCTTAACATATTCCTGCTCAAGAAGGCAAACTTCCTTAAGCTCTTTGTTAAGACGACCCTGCACCATTTTCTCCAAAATGTTTTCAGGCTTATTTGCGTTTTTAGGGTCGTTCTTTGCCTGTGCAATAAGTATCTCAAGCTCGCTCTTTTTGTAGTCCTCGGAAACATCGTCAGCAGAAACATACTTCGGAGACATTGCAGCAACCTGCATTGCAACATTTTTAAGACACTCTTTTACTTCAGCGCCAGTATTGTCTGTTACAGCCTTTACAAGAACTCCAATCTTTCCGCCTGCGTGGATATATGAAACAACCATACCATCCTCTGCTAAAACCTTCGCAAATCTTCTAATATTCATATTCTCGCCGATAGTAGCAATCATTCCTGCAAGTTTCTCATTAACGGTCATGCTTGTATCTTCGCTCCATTTTTCAGCGAGGAACCCTTCTACGTCAGCTGCTGAAGTTGATGCAGCCTGCGCTGCAACGCCTGCAACAAATGTACGGAACACTTCGTTCTTTGCTACAAAATCCGTCTCACTGTTAACCTCAACGATTGACGCTGTCTTTCCGTCATCGCTTACATAAGTGTCAACAATACCCTCCGCTGCAATTCTTCCTGCTTTTTTTGCTGCCTTAGCAAGTCCGTTTTCTCTAAGGAACTCCATAGCTTTATCCATATCGCCGTCCGTATTCGTAAGGGCTTTTTTACAGTCCATCATGCCTGCGCCTGACATTTCCCTTAATTCTTTTACCATAGCTGCTGTTATATTCATTTCACAGTTCTCCTTCTATATATCATATCTATACAAAATTATTGTCCAACGCTAATCATAACTATTATTCTCCTACCGCTTCCTTCTGCACGTCTGATACCGATGACTCCTCGCCGGCATCATCAGACTCTGCGGCTTCTGACATTGAAACGCCCTCATTTGCTTCAATTACAGCATCCGCCATCTTAGAAACAATAAGCTTTACTGCACGAATAGCATCATCATTACCAGGAATAACATAATCTAATTCTTCCGGGTCACAGTTTGTATCGGCAATACCTATTAATGGGATTCCTAAAATATGAGCTTCCTGCACACATATCCTTTCTTTCTTTGGGTCAACAATGAATATTGCATCAGGAATCTGCTTCATTGTCTTAATACCTCCGAGATTCTTCTCAAGCTTATCCCACTCTTTGCGAAGCTCTATTACTTCTTTCTTTGGAAGTACATCGAAAGTTCCATCCTCAGCCATCTTTTCAATATCCTTAAGTCTGTTAATACGAGTCTGAATAGTTTTAAAATTGGTAAGCATACCTCCAAGCCATCTCTCGTTTACATAATACATTCCACAGCGCTCCGCCTCAGACTTAATTGAATCCTGAGCCTGCTTTTTCGTTCCAACAAAAAGAATCTTACCGCCGTCTGCAACAATGTTCTTAATCGCATTATATGCCTCGTCAACTTTTCCAACAGACTTCTGAAGGTCGATTATATATATGCCGTTTCTCTCCGTATATATATACTCTGCCATTTTAGGGTTCCATCTTCTTGTCTGGTGTCCAAAATGCACACCTGCCTCTAATAACTGTTTCATTGAAATAACGCTCATTTTTCTTACCTCCGTTTGGTTAATAATCTTCCACGTACATCCACCTGCATGCAACCATACAACACTTCGCGTCAAAGTATAATATGACACCAACATACAGTCCGTACATGTGTTTTTTACAAAATACTCAATAAGTTTACCACGATAGAGCCCATTTTACAAGTCCCAATTCATAATTTTTCTAGGAACTTTTCTAGGATATATCTTCTTAGCAACAGATGCAAAAATCTCAATTTGCAAGATTCTCTGCCTACAACGGATTGCCGTAGGCAACATATGCCGGCCGCCCAGTCTTACTTTTAAAATATCTAAAAATGTCTTCCAAAGTCATATAAAAACTTTGGAAGACATTTTTGTTAATTATTATAGTTCTAAAACAATATCAAAAGTTATACTGTAATTCCAAATTATTTTACAAACACGATAGATGTAATCGTAATTGAACAGTTTGCGTCACCGTCAAATAATCTGAATCCCGAAAAATTCTTTCCTTCATTCGCATCATAATTTGGTATAACTTCAGCAGTTCCTTCACCAGCTAGAGCATTCCAGCCCCAACGAGCATCTTCACCGTCGGCCCAACTCGTGCTCTCGCTATCATATTTCACAACACATCCCAGCATACTGCCCGCTGCATTTGTTGAATCTTTATAAGTAATGACAGCCTTACTGAACTTGTGTGAAGAGAACACAGCCTTGGGAAGCTGTACGCCAATATCTGCAGTCTTAACAATAGTTACAGAACCATCATCGTTAAAAGTACACTGCAATTCAGGGTCCCATCCACTTCCCTTATGAACACTATCTGCAGTCAGTTCCAATCTATACTCTGTTTCATCCTCATTGAAACCATAACTTGGCGTAGGTTCAGGTGTAGGAGTAACTACAGGCGTAGGGGTAGGTGTCGTTGCTTCACCGCCTCCGAAATATCCAAACTTAACGCCATTGTTGTCAACAAGCACCTTTGAAATGGTAATTGTACGCTTATTGGAATCCTTCTCCAATTTGGCAAAGTTTTCATCCTGCGTGCTAACAGTTACACAATAACCCGCAGCTGTTTTTTCAGCAGATGCGTTATAAACAGCGCCATCTTTTGACAATACAGCCTTGCTCGGCTCGGCAGCCGATACCGAGAAAGAAAATGTTTCATCAGCGGATTTCACGTCAGCGCTAATACTACTATTACTTACAGCCGTGAAAGTAACTTCTACCGTCGTTGTATCACCCGTAGCATTGTCAACCACAGTAATAACAGCCTTGTCTTTTGACTCTTTTTTAATTGTAATATCCGTTCCGTCCTCGCTATACAGCGTAACTTCACCTATTCCTTTGTCAGAAAGAGCTTTGACACCCTTCCATACATTCTCATATTTGTTAATCGTACTTTCAAGCTGCAAAAGTCCGATAATGTTTGTAGGATTCTTATCATCCTTTACATATGAAGCCTGAAGCTTTAATGCGGTTACAGGAACATCATATACATATACGTCGCCATCCTCAACTCCTTCAAGCGGAATTGCTGTTTCTACTGGCGCCGGCGTCTGTGTTGGTGCTTCCGTTGGCGGTACAGGCACATCTGGTTCGTCAACAGAGAAAACTACCGACTTGATTTTAATGCCTATCGGAGTTGACTGGTCGTTCCAATCAAGACTTACAATCTTGAATCCGTACATCGACTTTTCAGCTTTATAAGTAACCGTCTTCTCAGTCTCAGCTTTGGCAAGATTATCCTTTTGTACCTGCCCATCCGGCTCTCTTCCCTGACCTTCATCGCCCATCTCTCCATCAAAGATATATGCATTCATATCCCTGTCAGAAGTATATGTCACAGTAACATACTTGTAATCATCCGGGTTCTTGGCCGGGTTTTTGAATATAATTCCCTCAGCAAAATTAACGCTTGCATCAAGCGCGCCGTCTTTATAAGCTGCCTTTGTATTGCTTCCGTCAATCAGATACGATTCCGGCTTTGAAAGGTCGAGCGCAATACTTCCTTCGCTCTTAGAAGGCCTGTCCACATATTTTACAGTAAACGACTTAATCGTAAGTCCGTTAATAACTGTAGAATCGTGCGCTGGACCCTTGACGGTAAGCTTATCTGCCGGGCTACCATCCTCTTTACTTTTCGTAATCGTGAATGTTCTCGTAAATTCCCCATTGGCAAAATCTTTCGCAAACACTTCCGGATCGCAATAACTGTTATGTCCATTTCCAATCCATACTCTGAATCCGGTATCTCCGGTATATGTTCCGTTAATTGTTATCTCAACAGTCTCTCCGTCATATACCTTGTCCGGCAAATCAAACCATGTGGTTGAATCTCCCGACGTATCGTTAATAGTAACCTCGCCTGTCTTTTCATCGTACTTGGATGTGGAATCCTGCCTTACTGTAGAAAGAGCAACATCGTAAGGTTTTGACCAATCCTTATTAATGTCATAAGGAGGGGTTGTCGGAGCAGTCGGCGTTGCCGTTGGAGCGGTCGGAGTTGGCGTCGGAGCGGTTGGCGTTGGTGTTGGAGCATCCGTCGGCGCATTCGTTGGCGCGTCCGTTGGCGGTGTTGTTACAATCGTATCCGTTGGCGCCGGAGGATTTGTTGGCGGCGTAGGCGGATTGCTTGCGGTCGGTAATACAGTCGGATTAGGAGCAGGAGTCGTTACCGTTGTTCCTTTTTTAACTGTCACTTTACAGGTAAGCTTAATCTTCGTTTTGCCCAATTTATATACCGCAGTTATTGTTGATTTTCCTGCTTTGAGCGCTTTCAGCTTAACTGAAGCCTTATTTCCTTTTTTCACCTTCTTTGTAAGCTTAACAACTTTCTTTTTGCTGGTTTTCCATGTTACACTGGCTCTTTTATCGCCGTTTTTGACTTTAATCGTTTTTGTCTTTCCAACTTTCAAGTTAATTTTCTTACTGCTTAACTTTGGTTTTTTTGTAGTTGAAGTCGTCGTAGGAGTCTTAACAGGCTTTGCCGGTTCTTCCTCCCAAAACGCTGTCGCCGTAGTAAACGAAGTCACTGTAAGGGCAGTGGCGAGCAACAGTGATAAAAACTTTGTTTTTTTCATATTTGTTCCGCATGGTACGGTTATTAATGGGGTATGTACCATACTTCTCTCCTTTCTAAAAATATATAATCAGCATTCCATAAAATATAATAATACTGCTTAAGGTTTCAAAAACAATCTTCCCCATAAGACTTTCTCCACCCATAAAACTATTCATAATTATAGACTACATAAGCCTATATGTCAATACGTCCTGAAATTCTTACATATAAAGCATCCAAAATACTGTTTAAACGCATATGTTTTATCCCTTTACCGCCTAAATCTCCCCAGAATCGCCAAAATATACCTTCTAACAATATGAAAAAGCCCCTGCCTGGCAATCCATATGCGGCAAAGACTTTTATTTCCGAAATGCTTTTCTGACAACCATGAATTGAATCTGAACTCAATCAATTGCTTTTTCCTTGAGATAATTAATTACATCGGCAACCGTGGCAAGATTTTCATAATCTTCCATCGGAATTTCAATAGAATATTCTTCTTCCAGCGCCATGACAAGCTCGAATAAATCAAGCGAGTCTGCTCCAAGGTCGTCCTTAAATGAAGTGTTTTCAGTAATCTCCTCCTCACTTACACTTAACTGGGTGGCAATGATTTCTTTCATTTTCTCTAACATTTTTTTACTCTCCTTAAAATTAAAGTACATGTTAAATTCAGAGTAATATAGTTTATTTAGTTTGTCAATACTCCATTTTTATTACATATATCATTAAGGCAGCATTTATCACAATATGGCGCGGTCCTTGCCGTACATACCATTCTGCCGTGATGCACAAGCCTATGGCAGAAATCACTGCCCTCGCTGTCCGGGACAAGCTTCCACAATTCCATTTCCACTTTTTTGGGTTCCTTTATGTTATCGACAAGACCCATCCTGTTGACAAGCCTTATACAGTGTGTGTCAGTAACTATGGCAGGCTTACCAAATACATCTCCCATAATCAGATTCGCGCTCTTTCGCCCGACACCCGGAAGCTTAAGCAGCTTGTCAAAACTATCTGGCACATTTCCCGCATACTCATCGCGCAGAACCTTCATACACGCGCTTATGTCCCGTGCCTTTGAGCGGCCGAGCCCGCATGGCCTGACTATCCTTTCTATATCCTCCGCGTCGGCGCCCGCAAGCGAATCAACATCAGGATATTTTTCGAATAATTCCTTTACAATTATGTTTACCCTCTCGTCCGTACACTGTGCGGCAAGCCTTACGCTGACAAGAAGTTTCCATGCTTCCTCGTATTCCAGCGTGCATCCCGCGTCAGGGTACTCCTCTTTTAATCTGTTAATAATTTCAATCGTCCGCTGTTTCTTCGTCATTTTTTTACCTCATATATCTTTTGCACAACCGGTATAATTCCGGTATGCCCATATTATACCGACGCCTTTTCAAGCAGAAGCCCATCATGATGTTTCTGTTTGATTCTGTACATTTTTTCGTCAGCTTCGGAAAGGCTTTTTTCTATATTGAATTGCCCGCCGGATTCAAGCATGACATAACCGATACTGACAGAAAGCGCAAATTTAATATTTTTTCTCTCCGTTTCTAACCTAAGCCCGTCCTCTATACATTCGCTTATTTCCCTGACGGCTTCCTCCCCGTCGCACATGCCTCCCGCAAGGAATTCATCGCCGCCAAAACGTACTATAATCCAGTCGTTTGGCAGAGTCTCCCTAAGTACAGACGCAACCGTACATATAGCCAGGTCTCCTCCGGCATGACCATATATATCGTTAATAATCTTCAGCTTGTCGATATCTACCATCATAAGCGCACATGTTATGCCCTGACTACTGCAATTATTCAGCATCGGATACATGATCCTGTCACAGCCAAAACGGTTATAAACACCGGTAAGTACGTCTGTAACGGACAATTCGGTAAGCTTTTTCGTAAGTTCGGCTATAGTAATATTATTTCTTACCTGCTCGAGATACTGGTACATATGTCTGGTCCATATATACAGATAATTGTCTATGACAATATAAATATCCCTTGAAAGCATCGCAAATCCATATGTTCTTCCTTCATTATGCAGCGGAACATATATGTACAGCCCCGGGTTCTCACTCTCGGACGCCCGGCGAAATACCGCTTCCCTTGTGCTCATTTCATATGCTTCTTCGGCAGCTCCGCCTCTTAAGGAACATATTACGTTCATCCTGTCACTATAACCTTCATCCCGAAGATTACTGTCGTCATCCACTATATTAAAAAACTCGGGTTCCAGGCAGAGCATAAAACCGTCGCCCTCCATCCAGTGCTCCCGCTCGAAAAACGACGCGAGACATTTGGTTAACCCTTCCTTGTCGGATGCTTTCCTTATCGATAGATAAATATGCCTGAAATGGGAATCGCTTAAAAGACCGTCAATTTTATTTTCCTTAATATCCCTGCGCACGCGGTTATATATGTTTTTATCCTGTTCGCATCCACAACTGCCTCCCAAAACAAGTTCGCTATCAAGTACGACGTCCCCGCCGTCTGCGCTGCTACTGATATTATCCATAAGAACATTCACCGCAGTGTAACCAAGCTTATTCCAGTCATGGTTAACCGTCGTCAGCGAAGGATAGTTCCTCTGTCCAAGCCTCGTACAGTCATATCCGGTAACAATGACGTCGTCAGGTACTACATAGCCGTTACCCTCAACCCATTCGCATATACCCAGGGCCATAACGTCATTCGCACATATTATGGCGTCAGGTAGCGCCTTATTATCATCAAACCATGCATTAAATTCACTAACTGCCAGTTTCTTTGCAAAATCGGCATACAGAATATCCCCGTCAGAAATCACAATACCATATTTTTCTGCCGCATCTATAACTGCACAAAGCCTTGTATTACTGTCAGGATGCCCTTTTGTTCCGCCAATATATAATATACGCCTTGCACCATGTTCCGATATTACATGATTTACAAGGCTGTACATTCCTGAATATGTATCGGTTATAACAGTTGTCACATCATCTATCCTGTACTCCAGGCTTACTGCCGGTATTTTTGTTTCTTTGATTTTTCCCCGCAGATACGCAAGCTCCGAATCCGAGTTAAATGAATTGGCAAGCAGAATTACCCCGTCAAATTCCGTCATATCCGGTAGCCTGAATATGTTTGACTCTCCCCTGTTCTGTCTTTCTGACTCGGCATACGCGGAATGATTTACAAAAACAAATGTATCCGAATTGTGTTCTTTTGCCGATTTAAGTATCCCTTCCGTAACTTCCTGCAGATAATCATTACTCCAGCCATTGGCAAAAACAGCTATCCGTTTTTTCATAGCATCCTCCATTTCACTATGATTGACACTGTATATATAACTTAATACAATCAAAACGCGTTACGATACTAATATAATATCATATTCATGTCGATAACGCAAATAAACATTAAAAAATGCACAGCCTCCTATAAATATTTTTTTGCGTATATTTTTCCAAAATATTCGTCCTGCAACAAAAATATTACATTTTATATATATGCATTAACAAATATATCACAAAAAATGTATATAGGGTATTGACTATATTATATTTATATTATATTATTTAATAATATATTTGATAATATACTACTATATACAAGTATAATACATCAAATAATATAAATAAAACAAACTATAGGAGGATAAAAACGTGTCAAACAGAGATAATTTTAAGACTGTTTCAGTAGAAATGTTATTACTATATCTTTTATCGGAAGAAGATTATTATGGATATCAGTTGTCCCAACTGGTTAAAAAACGCTCAAACGGTATTCTTACAGTACCGGAGGGCTCCATGTATCCGACTCTTTACAGACTTGCCGAAAAAGGATATCTGTCATATGAAAGACGACAGGTCGGAAAACGATTAAAACGGGTATATTATCATCTTGAACCCGCCGGAAAGGACTACCTGAAAGACCTTTTGGAAAACTACAAAATGGTCAAAGAAGGAGTAAACCTTATAATGACCAGCAACAAAAAAGAACTGGAATAATGTAAACTGCCAGTAATACTAAGCGGTGTGTAGCTTACGCATCGTTTAGTTACTGGCACATTATATTTTATTGCCCAGACAACGCATGAATATTGATATCTCCCATGTCAACCTCAATCTCCATTCTGCCCGAACCGCCGTTAACTGCATCTGCTCCGGACATTGCTGTCTGGCTATAACTCCCTCCTTTATTTTCATCTCTAATGTTAATATTTCCTAAATCTGTGTCCAACTCCATATTATACGCTTCAAACATACTGTCTGTCATGCTGCATGTAACACTTCCCGCATCCACATCGCCTTTCAAAAACCCTATGGCGGACTGCTCTATTTCAATCTCTCCCGCATCCACATCAACCGCTGCATTTCCTTTTACAATGCAATTTTGCAATAGAGCGTTTCCGGCGTCTACATCAATATTAAGATTTGTCACCTGTATTCCGTTACATGTAATACTGCCGGCGTCCACATCAATGTCCATATCATAGTCCTTCGTATCAGAGGAATACGGAAGTACGATTACCATACTGCCCTGATGCTCAGCCGGCCGGGTAAGCCATCCTATATCAAACGAGAACCACCTGCCATAATCATTTTTTTCGCTTATATGCAATGTTTCTTCGGAATATGATACATTCGGACGGTACAACGAATTTCCATTGTATTCAATCCTCATTATTCCCGAATCGTCCGGCGTGTGGCTTCTAACCACCGTAAGCTCGGTGAAATCAAGGTCTGCCACAACCTTTCCAATTTTATCAAACTCAAACTCGCTCACTTCGCTTATATCAGAAGTATGTTTGTTATGCCAGCTCACATATATGAAATTCGACAATATGGTGCCCCCTGCTACGAACATTCCTATAATAATAAGCAGTACAACCGCCATAGACGACATTTTCTTTTTCCCGGTCTGTTCCCATCCCGCATAAGCGCCGTCTCCTTCCG
>JAAVXK010000139.1 GCA_022790615.1 Lachnospiraceae bacterium | reverse complement strand
GTAGGAGTACCCGGTCCCGTAACAGACGGCGGCGTTGTGTTAAAATGCGCCAATCTTGGCTGGGATATAGTGGATCTGAAAAAAATAATATGTGAAAAGACCGGGCTTGATAATGTTGCGGTAGCGAATGATGCAAATGTTGCCGCACTCGGAGAACAGTGGCGCGGAAGCGCAAAGAATTATAAAAGTATAGTAATGGTCACGCTGGGCACGGGAGTCGGCGGCGGAATAATTATAAACGGACAGATATACAGCGGTCATAAAGGCGCCGCTGGAGAAATAGGGCATATTACGGTAGAACCGGACGAAGAAGATGCGTGCGGCTGCGGCTGTCACGGCTGTCTTGAACAATATGCGTCCGCTACGGGAATTGTGCGCCTGGCAAAAAAGCATTTTCCTGATAAATATTCGTCGGACGACGTATCGGCAAAGGGTATATTTGACGATGCAAAGTCCGGTGACGAGAGCGCGTTAAATATTGTAAGAATGTTTTCAAAGTACCTTGGTACAGCATTATCTAACGTTGCGGCGGCGCTTTCTCCGGAGGCTTTCGTTATTGGGGGAGGAGTTGCCAATGCCGGAAATATAATTATAGAGGGTATCAGGGAATATTACGAGAAATATTCAATGTATGCGCTGAAGGATACCCCGATTGCGCTTGCAGGACTCGGAAACCGGGCGGGAATGTATGGTGCGGTAAAGATGGTATTATAAGGGATATAGTGGCGCAAATCTTCGGAGAATCTTAGTAATAAAAATAGATTTTTGACACCTTAATCATATAATAAAATATGTGCGGCGGATATATAGATTTCAGGAGGGTATATGGAATTTGGAAGCAGGCTTACAGGTATAGTTGGGGAAAAGAATTATTGGAAAAACGAGCCGATGAAAAGGCATATAACTTTTAAGGCGGGCGGTCCAGCCTCTTATTTTGTCACGCCGGATAATGCGGTTCAACTTGCCGGCGTTATAAGACTGTGCAGGGAAAGCAAAGTCAGATATCAGATAATAGGTAACGGAAGTAATGTGCTGTTTACTGACGACGGCTATGACGGCGTCGTCATAGCAATAGGCAAAAAAATGTCGGACATTACGGTTGATAACTGTGTTGTCAGCGCCGGGGCAGGGGCGAAGCTTGCGGCTCTTGCATCGGAAGCGGCCGCTCATTCCCTTACAGGGCTTGAATTCGCATCCGGAATACCCGGAACGGTCGGTGGTGCAATAGTCATGAACGCCGGGGCGTACGGCGGGGAGATAAAGGATGTTATAATATCGGCGACGGTCTACGACTGTGATAATGATGAGATGATAATATTAGGCAATAAGGAGCTTGCGCTGGGATACAGGCAAAGCGTAATTCAGAAAAAAGGGTATATCGTTACCGAGGCATGTTTTGAGCTTCATCACGGTGAAAAAAATGTAATAAATGAAAAAATGAAAGAGTTGAACGACAGGAGGAAAAGTAAACAGCCTCTGTCATATGCAAGCGCGGGAAGCACATTTAAGAGGCCCGAAGGATATTATGCCGGAGGGCTTATCGAGGAGTGCGGGCTTAAAGGATTTGCCGTGGGCAGCGCAAAAGTATCTGAAAAGCATGCGGGTTTTGTCGTAAACACCGGGGGAGCTTCGGCGTCCGACATTTTGAGCGTTATAAAACATGTGCAGGATACTGTGTATGAACAAAAAAATGTAAGACTTGAGCCCGAGGTACGAATCGTAAAGTAGAGTTTAAGACTTAAGCCCAGGGTGCGAATAGTAAAATAGCAGGAAGAAATTAACGGACATATATGTTACATTTATGTGGAATATATATCTTTGTACAATCATAGAGTTGTAAAGGGAAAAGAAGGAGCTTGCCATGTCCTTTTCAAAAGATGTAAAAGAGGAGCTTGCCAGACAGATAAGCCCTGCAAGGCATTGCAGAATAGCGGAAATCGCGGCGATTATTATATTTGGCGGGGAATATGTTTATAATCCCGGCGGACGCTCTTATGTAAAAGTTTCAACAGAAAACTTGACAGTAGGACAGAAATACTTTATCTTATTAGAGAAAACATTCAAAATTCGACCTGAAGTGACGGTTAGATATAGTCACAATGCCTTAAGCTATCATATTGCAGTATATGAAGCGTCAGAGGTAGAGAGTATCTTGAAGGCAATTAAGGTTATAGATGATAATGGGTCAGATAATAATACCGGAGATATAGTTAACAGGATAATAATACAGAATACCTGTTGTAAAAGGGCATTTCTAAGAGGGGCATTCATGGTGGCCGGTTCCGTAACGGACCCGAACAAGTCATATCAGTTTGAAATTGTGGCCGGATGCGAGGCAAAATCAGCAGAAATACAGGATATGCTCATTGCATTTGGGATTGAATCAAAGCATACTTTGAGGAAGAAAAATCACATTGTATATGTCAAGGAAAGTTCACGTATTGCAGATATTCTTAATATTATGGAAGCACATGTTGCACTGATGAACCTTGAGAATGTAAGGATTCTTAAAGAGATGAGGAATTCCATCAACAGAAAGGTTAACTGTGAGGCGGCTAATATTACCAAGACAACTGAGGCGTCTTTCAGACAGCAGCAGGACATACTATATATTAGGGATAATATAGGATTTGGTAATCTGTCTAAGCAGTTGCGCGAAGTAGCGGCTCTGCGTATTGAGTACTCGGATGCATCTTTGAAAGAACTTGGAATGATGCTGCACCCGCCACTGGGTAAGTCAGGCGTTAATCACCGGCTCAGGAAGCTGAGCGAGATAGCCGACGAACTGCGCAGACAGAAGGAGGATAATTATGCTAACAAAGAGAATTAATATCAGTATTGCGGAGAATCAGGGAGCAAGGCCCGTCGCAATTCTGGTACAGGTTGCAAGCAGGTTCAACTGTCATATTGACGTTGAGTACAATGAGAAAAAAGTTAATGCTAAGAGTATAATGGGGATGATGTCACTGGGGCTTAGTCCGGGTGAGGACGTAATAGTATATGCCGACGGCGTCGACGAAACGCAGGCAATAGGTGATATAGAGAAATGCCTTAAAAAAAGCTAGAGGGATTATTAAAATATAATGTATTGTGTTTTTGAAACGGTGTGGCGTGCGGCTATGCCGTTTTTTGCGCTTAATCCTTCTGTTTTGGGGTATTTGACCAGTATGCCGCGGTTTGCTATAATCTTGTTGGAAAAGTGTTTTTTGGTCGTTCCTTATACTAAGGACGGTGTTTTGAAAGGAGAAATGCATGGCATTCAGACATCTGCATGTACATACGGAGTACAGCCTGCTTGACGGCTCAAGTAAGATAAAGGAACTTGTAGGCAGGGCGAAAGAACTTGGAATGGACAGTATAGCAATTACCGACCACGGCGTTATGTACGGGGTAATTGATTTCTATAAAGCGGCAAAAGAGGCGGGAGTAAAGCCCGTAATAGGCTGTGAGGTGTATGTCGCGCCGGGCTCGCGCTTTGACAGGGAGACCGGAAACTCAGATGACAGATACAATCATCTTGTGCTTCTTGCGGAGAATAATACAGGTTACAGTAATCTTATGAAGATAGTCTCAAAGGGATTTCTGGAGGGCTTTTACTATAAGCCGAGGGTGGATTATGAAGTCCTGCGGGAATACCATGAAGGTATAATAGCTCTGAGCGCATGTCTTGCGGGAGCGGTTGCAAGCAGGCTTAGAAGGGGATTTTACGATGAGGCCGTTAAGGAGGCACTTGTGCTTCAGGATATATTTGGTGAAAATAACTTTTTTCTTGAGCTTCAGGACCACGGTATACCGGAACAGGCAAATGTAAACCAGGGGCTGATGAAAATACATAAACAGACTGGAATACCGCTGGTTGCTACTAACGATTCCCATTACATATATGCGGAGGACGCCGAGGCGCACGATATACTTTTATGTATACAGACCCAGAAAAAAGTAAATGATACTGACAGGATGCGGTATGAGGGCGGACAGTATTATGTGAAGTCCGAGGGTGAGATGCGTGAATTATTCCCTTATGCACAGGATGCAATAGATAACACGGGACTAATAGCAGACAGATGTAATGTAGAGATTGAATTTGGAAATTATAAACTTCCGAAATTTGACGTTCCTGACGGTTACGAGGCGGATGAATACCTGCATAAGCTTTGCAGCGAGGGTCTTGTCAGGCGTTACAAGGATGAAGCGCCTAAGCATATGGAGCGTATGGAGTATGAATTTGAGACAATAAAAAATATGGGATTTGTGGATTATTTTCTTATTGTCTGGGATTTTATAAGGTATGCGAAGGAGAAAGGAATACCCGTAGGCCCGGGAAGGGGGTCGGCGGCGGGCAGTATCGTTGCGTATTCGCTTGAGATTACAGATATTGAGCCTATAAGGTATAGTCTGCTTTTTGAGAGGTTCTTAAACCCTGAAAGGCTTACGATGCCGGATATTGATATAGACTTTTGTTATGAGAGAAGACAGGAAGTAATAGATTATGTTGTTGAAAAATACGGCGAGGGCAGGGTCGTCCAGATTGTAACGTTTGGAACGATGAAGGCCCGCAATGCGATAAGAGATGTTGGGCGGGCGCTTGACTTGAGTTACGGTTATGTCGATACGGTTGCGAAGATGATACCTGAAGCAATCGGTATGACAATTGCGGAGGCGTTAAAGACGAACCCGGACCTGCTTAAGATGTATGAATCGGATAGTGAATGTAAATATCTTATTGATATGTCAAAAAAGCTTGAAGGGCTTCCCAGGCATACTTCGATGCATGCCGCCGGCGTTGTCATAAGTAACGCGCCTGCAATTGAGTATGTGCCGCTTTCAAGGGCCTCGGATGGAACCGTGACAACACAGTACACGATGACGACTCTTGAGGAGCTTGGTCTTCTCAAAATGGACTTTCTGGGACTTCGCACTCTTACAGTCATACAAAATGCTGTGAATCTTGTTAACTATGGGCGGGAAAGAAGATTTTCCCATCTTTTAAGCGGAGCCGCCGCCGAGATATTGTCTTCGATAGACGGGGATTTTACGGTTGATGATATTGACTACGAGGACGACAGGGTATATGAGCTTATAAGTTCAGGAATGTGCGACGGTATATTCCAGCTTGAAAGTCCGGGAATGAGAAACTTCATGAAAGAACTAAGGCCCGAGAGCCTTGAGGACATTATTGCAGGAATATCGCTGTACAGGCCGGGTCCGATGGATTTTATTCCAAAATATATAAAAGGAAAAAACCACACCGGGGAGATACAATACGATTGTAAACAGCTTGAGGACATTCTCGAACCGACATATGGCTGTATGGTATATCAGGAGCAGGTAATGCAGATAGTAAGGGAGCTTGCGGGTTACAGCTTTGGACGAAGCGACCTTGTGAGGCGTGCGATGTCAAAGAAAAAGGCGTCTGTTATGGAAAAGGAGCGTATTAATTTTGTATACGGCAACGAGGAGGAGGGGGTGCCGGGCTGTAAGAATAACGGCATATCTGAGGAAGTCGCAATGCATATATTTGACGAAATGACTGATTTTGCAAAGTATGCGTTCAACAAATCGCATGCGGCAGCATATGCGGTCGTGGCCTACAGGACCGCATACATGAAGTGCTTTTTTCCGGTTGAGTTCATGGCGTCCCTGCTTACGTCGATAGTTGACAGGACTGACAAGGTTGCGTCGTATATAGATAACTGCAGGAAGATGGGAATACATGTACTGCCTCCTGACCTGAACGAGGGTTTTGCTAATTTCTCAACGTGTGAGAAAGGTATAAGATACGGTCTTATGGCAATTAAAAATATTGGAAAACCAGTAATAAACGCGGTAGTTGAGGAGAGGAAAAACGGTAAATTTATAGACTTTGAGGACTTTGTAAGAAGAATGGCGGGACGCGAGGTCAACAAGCGGGCAATAGAGAATTTTATAAAGGCCGGGGCTTTTGACGAGTTCGAGGGAAACAGAAGACAGAAGATGATGGTATATGAGAAATTTGTCGACGACGTGTGCAGCGATAAGAAAAAAAACCTTGCCGGCCAGATGAACCTGTTTGATTTCGCGCAGGATGATGAGGCACATACCGGGATAGTATTTCCTGACGTTGAGGAGTACAGTAAGCAGGAACTCCTTGCTTTTGAAAAAGAGGTTCTCGGAATATACGTTAGCGGACATCCGCTTGAGGAGTATAAAGGTGTATGGAGCAAGAATATAACACATACGTCGTCCTCATTTGTACTTGGCGAGGCGCAGGTTCCCGAAGTTTCGGACGGATCGGAGGAGATAATAGGCGGGATGATTGTTGACAAAAGGATTCTTCAGACTAAGAGACAGGAGCTGATGGCGTTTGTCACGCTTGAAGATTTGTACGGAACGGTGGAAGTCATAGTATTTCCAAAGGATTATGAAAAGTACAAGAGATACCTTGACTTAGACAGCAGGATATTTGTGTCAGGAAAGGTCAGCGTCGAGGAAGGGAGAGACGCAAAACTTATAAGCAGCAGGATAATACCGTTTGACGGTATTCCAAGAGAATTGTGGATTCAGTTTGACAATAAGGAAGCTTATGAAAAAGAAGAACAATGCATCGACGGATTATCGCGTGATTACGACGGCGACGACTTTATCGTTATTTATTTAAAAGAGGAAAAGGCGATAAAACGCATGCCAAGAAGCAGAACGGTCAACGCCGGAGAAAAACTTCTTGGGGCGCTATATGAGAAATATGGTGAGGACAACGTGAAGGTTATGCATAAAAATATTGATTAAATGATATAAAAGTGTTAAACTTATAGAAAAATTTCAGAAAGGAAAATGTGCGGTACAGGTATAATTATAAAAATGCCGGTACTGTGCAGGGTGTATTATATTATGAGTGTAAAAGAAATGACAATAGGCGTACTTACAAGCGGTGGTGATGCACCCGGAATGAATGCGGCAATCAGGGCCGTCGTAAGGACTGCCTGCGGATATGGTCACAGGGTGGTTGGCATTCGCAGGGGATTTGTCGGATTGCTTGAAGAAGATTTTATAGAAATGGACGCGATGAGTGTATCCGATATAATATCAAGGGGCGGAACAATACTTAACACGTCGCGGTGCGAGGAGTTCAAGACCCTCGAGGGACAGCAAAAGGCTGCGGATAACTGCAGGAAACATGGAATCGACGGCGTCGTTGTAATAGGTGGAGACGGTTCTTTCAAGGGTGCAGAGAAGCTCTGTGAACAGGGAATCCGTACAATCGGCGTTCCGGGAACGATTGACCTTGATATAGCCTGCACCGAATATACGATAGGGTTTGACACGGCTACCTCTACTGCAATGGAGGCGGCGGATAAGCTGCGTGACACTTCGGGCTCGCATGAAAGATGCAGTATTATTGAAGTTATGGGAAGAACGGCGGGACATATCGCTCTTTGGTGCTCGATAGCGAACGGCTCGGAATATGTGCTGCTTCCTGAGACATTTGAGGAAGCTGAGATTGACAGGGTGATTGAAAAAGTTAACGCGAAAAGGAAGATTGGTAAAAAACATCATATAATTGTAAATGCTGAGGGAATCGGACGTACGCAGGAATTTGCGGAGCGTATTGAAGCGGGAACCGGCATTGAGACCAGGTTTACTATACTTGGACACATACAGCGTGGCGGAAGCCCAACATGCCGTGACAGGGTGTATGCTTCGGCAATGGGGGCGAGAGCGGTTGACCTTCTCCATCAGGGGCAGACTAGCAGGGTTGTTGCCTACTGCCACGGAGAGTTTACCGATTACTCAATAAGCGCCGCTATGGATATGCAGAAGACTATAGACCATGACTTTGACAAGCTTCTACATAAGCTTTCGAGATAAGTTAGAGCGTGTTTGCAAATTGCTTTCTGCCAGATGCGCTTCACACTTTGCAAACACGATCTAGTCTATAATACAGTAATAATGCAGGATAATGATAGCGTTTAGGATAAGGAAATATTTTATGGGAAAAGGGACCTGCGATAGGCCCCTTTTCCTTAAAGTATATTCAGTCAAAACTACTTTTTTCCAAATTAATTAAGCATCTTCTTCAGCGCTGTTAACATCTTCTTTCTCAGGAATGACTTCTTTGTTCATGCTAACTTCAACTTCGTCGTCATCGCTGTCGTCAAAATCGTCATCATCAAAGTCGTCGAAATCATCAAAATCGTCATCATCAAAATCATCAAAACAGTCTTCGGTAAAATATTTTTTTACAAAATAATATACTCCTCCTGCTAATGCTGCCAAAGATGCGGTTCCAACAAGAAATTTAAAAAATTTACGCATGCGTAACGCCCCTTCCTATCATAAAATATACCGCTGTTATAAGCGGATAAACTACATATTGATTATAAGCCTACTATATGAAAATAGCAAGCAATTTATTAGATTTAAATGAATTTATACGTATAGATTACAATACTCTATTCCGGTATGATGAAATATGTGTTAGTATTGTATACACAAAAGATTTAAAAAAAACAAAATAATGAATGGAATAATAAAGAACAATCGTATTATATATGAAACAGTTTTTAGAATAACGGAGGAATAGTCATGAAAAAAATATTTTTTGGAGTATTATTAACAGCAATTGCATTATCTGCCGGAACTGCAAGCGTAGTTGTGGCCGGACCAGGTGCTGGTCGAAACTATGTAGATGCGGACGGAGACGGTGTATGTGACAATACCGGAGCATATGGAGAATGCGGACAGAACTATGTAGACGCGGACGGAGACGGTATATGTGACAATGCCGGAACAAATGAAGAATGCGGGCAGAACTATGTAGACGCAGACGGAGACGGTGTCTGTGATAATTATTCGGGCACAAAAGTCCGGGGATGCAGACGTGGAAACGGCTTTCGAAGAGGATGCGGCAGATAAAAAGGAAAATCATTATGCGGAGCGAGCAGGAAGTAAACAGAGCTATAGAGCTATACGCCGATACTGTTAAGCGGCTTTGTATGATACATTTGAAAAACTATGCCGATACCGAGGACATATTTCAAACCGTGTATTTGAAGTATGTCCTTAGTTCCGTTTCATTTGAAAACGAAGAACATGAGAAAGCATGGTTTATACGGGTTACAATTAATGCCTGCAAGGATTTGATAAAAAGTTTTTTTCGAAGCCGGACGGTATCTCTAGACGAAGTTATGGAACAGCCTGCGCAACTGTCTCCGGATCACAGAGAGGTTTTAGACGCGGTGTTTTCTCTGCCGCAAAAATATAGGGACGTTGTGTATCTGTATTATTTTGAGGAATACACGGCGCCCCAAATCAGCCGTCTTTTAGGAAAAAATGTTAATACAATATATACGCTTCTGACCCGCTCGAAGAAAATGCTCAGGGAAAAGCTGGGAGGTGAAGAATATGAATGATAGGATGAAAGAAGCTTTTAAGATGAAAGAGGCTTTTAATCAGATACATGCGGAGAATGCTTTAAAAAACAGCACGAAGGAGTTTCTGGCGAAAAAAACGAAAGGATATACGAAGTCCATAAGACGAAGGACTCACATTTATGCTGTCGCCTGCGCCTGCATGATATTCTTGATAATTTGCGGACGATGGCTTTATTTCACACCGGTATCAGCTATAAGTATAGACATCAACCCTTCCTTTGAAATAAGTGTAAATCGGTTTGGCAGGGTTATAGCAGTAGACAGCATGAATGATGATGACGAGGAATTAGCAAATACTTTGAATATCAAATATAAATATTATGAGGATGCAATTAATCAGATATTGGATGATAAAAATATATTGGATCTTCTGTCCGGTAACGAGATTATGACAATTACCGTTACCGGTCCAGACGAGACGAAGTCCGCCGAGATATATTCAGAAATCAGATGGTGTACGAGAGGCCGGGAAAATACCTACTGTTATTCTTCATCTTCAGAAGAAGTATCCTCAGCGCATGAGGCAGGACTTTCCTATGGAAAATATAGAGCATTTTTAGAATTACAGGTACTTGACCCGGATATTACTCCGGAAATAATACGGGGCATGACTATGAGGGAAATTCGTGATTTAATCAGCAGCCTGTCGGACGAAGGGGACTGCGGGACGTCTGACAATATACCTGACTGCGAAATGTCAACAGATGATAATAAAGGATATGGACATCACGGAGATGGAAATGGAAACGGGTGCGGACGTGGAAACAGGCATGGCAGTGAATAATAGGCATTTAAAAATACAAATCTGTTGTTGAAAAGATATGGATTTGTAGTTATACTTGATACCATATTATTAGTTTAGTAATATGCATGTATATTTGTATACTCAGAAAACGGAGGATAATAATAATGGTTAAGGCAGTATATCCGGGCAGCTTTGACCCTGTAACGAACGGTCATATGGATATTATAAAGAGGGCGGCGCGCATTGTAGACGAACTTATTATTGTTGTGTCGGTCAACAGCGCCAAGAATCCTATGTTTTCGATGGACGAACGATTACAGATGATCGGAGAAGTTACAAAAGAGATTCCGAATGTGCGTGTAATGAGCTTTGAGGGACTGACGGTTGAATGTGCGCGGCGATTGGGTGCGACGGTAATAATAAGGGGTCTGCGTGCAGTCACTGATTTTGAAAATGAGATGCAGCTTGCTCAGACGAATCATTATATTGATTCCGGAATAGATACTATGTTTCTCGCAACCGGGCTTGAATACTCATTTTTAAGTTCGACTATTGTAAAGGAACTCGCGTATTACGGCTCGGATATATCAAGGCTTGTTCCCGGTAAAGTTGAAAAAATGGTTAATGATAAAATAAAAAATATATCTTCACAAAAATAATTTTGTATATCTTTTTTGAAGTTCACGTTCAATCTCATGCTTTAACAGACAATTATTATAGAATTTTTTGAAATAAGTATTGACATTATAAAAAATAGTCATATAATTCATTGTGGATTAGATATTGAAAGTAATAATACATAAATTGTGAATGGAGGAAAATGATATGGAATCATATCAGTTTATACTTGACGTAGCAGTTATTCTTATCTTTACGAAAACGCTGGGACTTATTTCAAAAAAATTTAATATGCCCCAGGTTGTGGGAGCGCTTCTTGCGGGACTTATTCTTGGTCCGGCTTTTCTGGGAGTGATTAAGGATGCTGATTTTATAAAGAGTGTTGCTGAGATTGGTGTAATTATCCTTATGTTCTGCGCGGGTCTTGAGACGGATATCAACGGACTTAAGAAATGCGGTAAGGCTTCTTTTGTCATTGCCATGTGCGGTGTGCTTGTTCCTTTGGCAGGCGGATTTGCCATAGCATATCTCATGACGGATTCAAGTATAATTCAGGATGTGTTTTTAGGCGTTATACTCACAGCTACGTCCGTAAGCATAACGGTTGAGACGTTAAGGGAGCTTGGTAAGCTTAAGAGCAAGACGGCAAACGCAATTCTTGGAGCAGCCATAATTGACGATATTCTTGGAATAATCGGACTTACTATTATTACAAGTATGGCTGACAAAAGCGTTAATATTGGAATGGTAATGTTAAAGATTGTCGGCTTCTTTGTGTTTGTTGCCGGAGCAGGCGTATGCGCATATTTGATATATAATAAGTTTAAAGATAAGTTTGTTGAGAAACGTCACAGATATTCGATTCTTGCGCTTGCCGCGTGTCTTCTGATGTCATACTGCGCTGAGTACTTTTTTGGTGTTGCGGATATAACGGGCGCGTTTTTTGCCGGGCTTATAATAGCAAGTACGGAAAGAACATCTTACATAGGTTCAAAGTTTGACGTGTTGTCATATCTGTTCTTTTCGCCGATGTTCTTTGCAAGCATAGGTCTTCAGGTTGAACTTCCAAAAATGTCTGCAGCCATTATAATTTTTTCGATTCTCCTGACAATTGTAGCAATGCTCACAAAGGTTGTCGGATGTGGAGTCGGAGCCCTTGCATGCGGTTATAACATGAAGCGTAGTCTCAGAATCGGTATAGGTATGATATCGAGAGGAGAGGTTGCTCTTATCGTTGCCGACAAAGGCGCGAAAGTCGGACTTATTGACCAGGATTTGATGGGACCTGTTGTAATAGTCGTAATAGCGACAACGATTATTACGCCGCTCCTGCTCAAATTATCATACAAGACCCATCCGGTTCCTCCACAGGATATACAGGAATCGCATTATGAAGGACTTGAGCAGATTGCGAAGCACAGGGATACATATTAAGAAGGTGCTTGAAAGATATCCGAATTCCGTATATAATTATTTTAGGGTATAAGTTTTGAATGGCTGTATACTACTTAAAATAAGGGAAGGTAAGGATATGAGAAGAACGCTTGTGAAGAGAGTTACGGCCTCGGCGCTTGCACTGTTATTGTTTTGTGAGACAAATGTTTTGACGGATGTTTCGAGTCAGGCTGCAGGACCGAAGCTTAATAAAAAGAATCTGACTATCAGAGTCGGACAGAGTTATAAACTGAAAGTTAAGGGAAAATACAAGGGAAAGATAAAGTGGAAATCAAATAAGAAAAAGGTTGCCACGGTTTCTTCTAAAGGGATTGTAAAAGGAAAATCAAAAGGTAAGGCAAAAATTACGGCAAAGGTGGCGGGTAAAACTATGAAATGTAATGTTACAGTTAAGGCAGCGGCAGAAAAGCCGTCGTCTTCACCGACAATCGTACAACAGACGGCAACGCCTACCGAACAGGCGGTACCGACGCCTACACCTACGGCGGCGCCGGTTCCTACCGGTACACCAGATATAACTCCAACACCGGAGCCTACGCCTACTCCGGCTTATATGGCGGAAGGAGCGTTTGTGTATGACAAGCTTGACATATCGTGGATTGACAAGTCAAAGCCGATGATTGCATTCACGTTCGACGACGGTCCGGTCGGTTCGTCGGACACAAGCTACAGTATGCGGATACAGAAAGCGCTGAAGGAATATAATTTCCACGCCACGTTTAATTATGTCACGAGCAAGATTGGCAGCGAGGATATGAACAACGAGATTCTTACTGCAATGGAAAATGGACACGAGATAGCGAATCATACTTCGCAGTGGAGCTCCCTTTCTGACACGAAAGTTTTTGCAGACGGCGAGGCGGTGGCCGCTGAGATAGAAAAGGCCCGCAAGTCGTTAAGCGAGCTTACGGGAATATCGGACTTCACACTGCGTCCGCCAAATCTCGGACAGAATGATTTGGTAAAGGACAACTGTAATGTGCCGCTTATCGGATGCAACATAATAAGCAATGACTGGGAAGATAGTACGACAAAAGAACATATTGTCGAGGTTACAAAGGGCGCAAAGGACGGCGATATCGTTCTTCTGCACGAGACAATGAAGAACACGGCTGAGGCGGTTGAGGAACTTGTACCGTATTTTGCGGAGCAGGGTTATCAGATCGTGTCGGTTGTCGAGCTGTTTGCGGCCAAGGACATTCCGCTCTATGCAGGAAATTATTATAATAAGGCCGAATATATGCCTCCGAGAAAGTAAGATATTCATTTGGCCGGGAGTATAAAAGAATGGGGTGTGGAATATAATAATGCACGCCGAACACATGATAATATACTCCGAAATGAAAGAATAACGGACAGGGTGATTCTAACAGGGAATCTTTTTCATAAAGGTTTCCTGTTTTTTTAATGTGATGTAAACGCGAGGGGCGCAATAGCGTGGTTATTCCGGCATACAATTATGGAAGGGTTTCCACAAATTCTTGTAGGTTTCTGCATATTCTTAACTTGACATTCTGTGTTCGGGCGGTTATAATACATTTAACAATTAAACTAAATGTTAAATGTTAAAGGATATTGGATGAAATTAATAGTATGATATGTTATAGGAGGGCGCAGATAATATGAACATAATAGAAACGAATTCCCTGACAAAATATTACGGTAAATCAAGGGGAATTACAGACGTGAATCTTTCCGTACCTGAAGGGGATTTCTTTGGCTTCATTGGGCCGAACGGCGCGGGCAAGAGCACGACTATCCGGACGCTGTTAGGATTAATCTCACCGTCAGGCGGCTCGGCGCAGATATTCGGAATGGATATCGTGAAAGATAAGGAAAAGATTCTCGGACAGATAGGCTATATGCCGTCCGAGCCTGCGTTTTACCACGGAATGAAAGTGCGCGAATGTTTGCGGTACTCTGCAAGGCTTCGCGGGAAAGACTGCGACTACGAGGCAAAAAGGCTTTGCGAAAGGTTTGCGCTTGACACGGAAAGAAAGATACATGAGCTTTCGCTCGGAAACCGCAAAAAGGTGTCGATTGTATGCGCCCTGCAGCATATGCCGGGGCTGTGTATACTTGACGAGCCCACAAGCGGACTTGACCCGCTTATGCAGCGTGAGTTTTATTCTCTTTTGGAGGAAAGAAATGCCGAAGGAACGACTATATTTCTTTCGTCACATGTTCTATCCGAGGTGCAGCATCACTGCCGTCATGCGGCTGTAATACGCGAGGGCCGGATTATGGCCTCCGACAGTATTGAGAATCTTGGAAATGCGCACACAAAGCGTGTTGTGATAAAGGGAATCCATGAACCGCCTGAAATTATGGGAATTAAGGATGTGAAAATAAACGGCGATTCGGTGAACTTCCTGTACAGCGGCACACCGCAGATGCTGATGGAGGCGCTTTCAAAGCTTCCGATAACGGATATAAATATTGCGGAGCCTGATTTGGAAGAGGTATTCATGCATTATTACAGAGAGGAGGAGCGCTGATATGATTATTGTAAGACACAGTATGAGACAGGGAAGAAATATGCTGATAATATGGAGCGCCGTCATAGCGTTTATGCTTGCGGTATGTATTCTGATATATCCTGAGATGGGGAGCCAGATGAGTGAGATAAGCGGCATGTTTTCGGATATGGGAGGATTTTCGGCAGCGTTTGGCATGGATAAGATTAATTTTGGAGAATTTATGGGTTATTTTGGCGTGGAGTGCGGAAATGTGCTGGGGCTCGGAGGCGCATTTTTTGCGGCGCTGCTCGGAATATCGGCGCTCGCCGGGGAGGAACGGGAACACACGGCGGAATTTTTGCTCACGCACCCCGTAAGCAGGAGAAGAATCATAACGGAAAAGCTTGTAGCGGTATTGCTGCAGGTTGTACTTCTGAATGCCGCGGTTCTGGCCGTTACATGTATTGGGGTATTGGCAATCGGGGAATCACCCGACGTAAAGGCGCTGACCATGTTGTTTTTCGCTTATCTAATTCTTCAGATTGAGGTTGCGGCGGTTTGTTTTGGAATTTCCGCATTTATAAGCAGGGGCGGTCTCGGCATGGGAATCGGACTTACTGCGCTTCTCTATTTTCTGAATATAATATCGAATCTGACGCAGGAAGCAGGGTTTCTGAAATACATTACGCCATATGGATATACGGACGGAGCGTATATAATAACGAATGCGGGCATAGAGATAAAATATATGGCGGCGGGGCTTATATTTACCGCGGTGGGAATTCTGGCGGCATACTTAAAGTTCGAAAAAAAGGATATAATGTAATCACCATAGCCCGTACGCCTACATATATTGCATTATGAGGGAGGTGGTAATATATGAAGATTGCAGTTGTCGGCGGTGATTTAAGACAGTGCTATCTCGCAAAGACGTTATTGGATGCCGGGTATGAGGTTAAGGCATTTGATATATCATGCAGGGAGATTCTTAAAGGTTACAGCGGAGTTATAGGCGTAACCCTTGAGGAGGTACTTGCTGACAGTAAGGTTGTAGTTCTTCCTACGCCCGTGTCTGAACGGTGGTTTTTTGTTTCTGAGCTTTTATGGCACGACAGTGTTGTATTCGGCTGGAATATACCCAAAGAGTTTGATGCATACAAGACGTATGATTTTAAAGATATGGAGGAGGTTGCCCTGAGAAATGCGGTTGCGACGGCCGAGGGTACTCTTGCCGAGCTTATAACGCACGGCGATATTAACCTGACGGGTTCGAAGTGTCTTGTTACGGGATACGGGCGCTGCGGCAAGGAGATTGCGGCGAGGCTCCGGCAGATAGGCGCATACGTGACTGTTATGGCCAGAGCGAGAGTGGAGCGCGAGGACGCTGCATTCCACGGAATGGACGTGTGCGGAATGTTTGACAGGGACAGCTACAAGGAATACAACTTTATTATTAATACAATTCCTGCAAGAGTTATCGGCAGGAAAGAGATAGACAGTTTCGACAAAGACGCCGTAATCATTGACATTGCAACGATGCCGGGCGGAACGGATTTTGTGTATTGTAAGAAATGCGGTATTAAGGCCGTACACAGCCTCGGCCTGCCGGGCAAATATTCCCCTAAGACCTCTGGAGAAATACTTGGTAACGCAATACTTGGCGTAATAAAGGAGGGGCTTTGATTGAAATTAGCAGAATGCAGAATTGGATTTGCAATTACAGGTTCATTTTGTACATTTGCTAAAGTGAAAGAAGAACTAAAGAAACTTGAAGCTACAGGAGCCGATATAACTCCTGTTTTTTCATTCAATACACAGATTACCGACTCAAGATTTGCAGTGGCGCACGAGTACGTAAAGGAAATAGAGGAGATAGCCAAAAAAGAAGGGATGAAGACGATTGCGCAGGCGGAACCGGTCGGACCGAAGGCGCTGTTTGACATTATGGTAATTGCGCCGTGTACCGGAAATACCCTTGCGAAGCTCTGTAACGGTATAACCGACAGCCCGGTTCTTATGGCGGCAAAGGCCCATCTTCGGAATGAGCGGCCGCTCGTTATCGCCGTATCGACGAATGACGGACTTGGAATTAACTTTAAGAACATCGGATATCTTCTCAATATGAAAAATATATACTTTGTTCCGTTCGGACAGGATGACCCTGTAAAGAAACCGAAATCATTAGTTGCCGATATGACAAAAATACAGGAAACCCTGCTTGCCGCGCTG
Organism: Lachnospiraceae bacterium; assembly: GCA_022790615.1. Lineage (GTDB taxonomy): Bacteria > Bacillota > Clostridia > Lachnospirales > Lachnospiraceae > V9D3004. The sequence continues at coordinate 22,233 of JAAVXK010000139.1, read as the reverse complement.
GACGGAAAGCAGGTTCAGCCGATAGTGTCTTAGTAATATAAGTATATTATCGGTTGTAAATTTACAGATGTATGATTTGAATTCTTTTAGTTGTATGTTTTCAGCCAGTGATTTACCTGAATAAGATAAGCCATCATCTGCGGACCGGCCATAAGCTGGCCGTACCAAGGTTTTCCGTAATCTTTCGGATTGCCCACGAACTTGAGAAGCTTATCTTTATCTACACAAAAGTGAAGCGGACTTGACGCATCATGTATAATATCCTTTAAGCGGTCTGCGAGAAGCTTTTCGTATTCCGGATTATAAGTTTTCGGATACGGGCTCTTCTTTCTGAACAGGATATTGTCCGGCAGATGCGGTTTCGCGGACTGCCTAAGCAGATTTTTGACAACGCCGTCCTTTGCTTTCATCGACCAAGGGACATTAAACACATATTCTACCAGTCTGTAATCTGCGAATGGTACGCGGGCTTCAAGCCCGTTATACATACTTGTTCTATCCATTCTGTCGAGAAGGGTCTGCATAAACCAACGCAGGTTAATGTAAGAGATACGTCTTCTGCTCGTCTCTATCTCATTGTCCTCCGGAAGTATGTTAATTTCGCGGACGGATTTTTCATAAGCGTTGCTTACATATTCATCAAGGCCAAGCCATTCAAGGAAATCTTCACGCAATAATTCTTTTCTAGGCTCAAGCGACGGCGTAAAACAGAATGTTTCACGTCCGTTTTTCGGCGTCAGGAATTCCTCCTTGTGGAACCACGGATATCCGCCGAATACTTCATCCGCGCACTCTCCCGTCAGGACAACCTTGTTATAATCCTTGACTATTCCGCAGAAATATAGGAGGGAGGAGTCAACGTCGGCCATTGTAGGCAGGTCTCTCGATATGACGGAATCATATAACAAATCGGCCTGAATCTGGCTTGTGCACTCAAGATAGTGGTGATTGGAGCCTATATATTTTACCATCTCATCGACGAAAGGACGGTCCTGTGACGGTTGGAATGACGACGGGGAAAAATATTTGCTGTTATCCGTAAAATCAAACGAGAACGTGTTGAGGTTTTTTCCTTGCTTTTTCAACTCGGATGCGCATATGGACGATACTATGCTTGAGTCGAGGCCGCCGGACAAAAACGTGCATATCGGAACGTCAGAAACCATCTGGCGCTTTATCGCATCCGTGACAAGAAAGCTTGTTTTTTCTATGGTTTCCTCGTATGAATCATAGTGCGGCGCAGACTGGAGCCTCCAATAGGTAACTTTATGGATGCCGTATTTATTTACGCATATATACTCGCCCGGCCGAACCTCGTTCACGCCCGCAAATACGCCTTTTCCGTAAGAGCGCGCAGGGCCTAAGCCGAAAACCTCGCAGAAGCTTTCGCGGTCGATGACGGGATTCAGGGACGGAAATTCAAAAAGAGCCTTCATCTCCGAGGCAAAGACAAACGAATCCTTGTAAACGGAATTGTTTACTACACTGTAATACAGCGGTTTTACGCCCATGTGGTCCCTGAACAGATACAACGTGTCATGTACTTTGTCGTAGATAGCAATTGCAAATATGCCGTTGACGCGCGATATGAAATCAGCGCCGTACTCAAAAAAACATCTCAGCAGAACTTCGGTGTCGGATGAGGTTTTAAATTTGTGTCCCCTGAGTGTAAGGTCGTTCGTGAGTTCCGGTATATTATAAACCTCGCCGTTATATATAATCGTAAAGTTATCACCGTGTACATTCATTGGCTGTTGTCCGTTCTCAAGGTCAATGATTGAAAGCCTTGTATGGACGAGACAGCATTTTTCCGACATAAATATTCCGTCAGCATCAGGACCCCTGTGGTGAAGCGACTGTTTCATCGTTTCAAGAACAGAGGTCCATTTGCTCTCATCTGACGTAAAGTTGATATTGTGATTGTAAAAACCGGCTATTCCACACATATGAATCCTTTTAAAAATAGTTGTTTACATATTTTATGCGGATTGTATGTGGAATATGCGCCGTCGATACTGTTATCATGCAACCGAGCGCCTGCTTTTGATTATCGCGAGCGTAACCGTGAATATGGCCGCCGCGAATGCAAGCATGATTCCCATGCCCTGCATAATTTCAATGTAAGTGCTCCCGTTTCCGAGATTAAATATCGACTTCTTTGCGATAATATACCAGTAGCTCGGAAGGAAGTGTGCAATTTTAATAATGCCGTCGCCCAGAAATTCAAGCGGTACGAACACTCCCCCGAGAAAACTGAAGCCGAGACCGATAACATTCGAGAGCATGGAAACAATGTTCGCGTTTGTTGATACGCTTCCAATAAGATAGGCAATGGAAAGCGACACAACCATATATACCGCCATATTCAGTATGCTGAGCAGTCCCTTGACAGACAGCAGTTCGGAGCCGTGTGTAAATAGGGCGGCCGTCGTGAAAATGGCGCATACCGCGATACCGAATATGGTTATGCCCGCTATGAGGCCGGCGTTAAATCTGCTCATTTTGTAGGAGGAACAGTTGAATCTTTTTCTGAGCGCGGGTTTGTTAAAGACCTGTATAACCGGTGAGACGCCGTTTACCGCAATTGTAATGAAGACATACGCGATATAGGTCAGAAATATGGAAAGCGGGCTCGCGGCTTCTCCGGAATCTGACAGGAAAGATATGTCCGTCTTTTCACTCAGGGTCTCCTTTGTCTTATTAAGCGCGTCATTGAGATTCATTTCCGCGGCAATATATGAATTGAGTATGTTGATAAAGTTGTCCGCCTGTCCGGTTACAACACTTGCGGCCATTGTACCCGGTATGTTATATATGTCCAGTATTTCCCCGGTGTTTCCCGAGAGAACCGCGTCCTCAAAGCCTTTTGGAATGAATATCACGTTCGTTGTGTTGCGGTTGTACAGTTCATCCTGTATTGTTTCGAAGTCATAGCCGTCAAGCTCTATTTGGTTATTGAGCAATAAAAGGTAGTCTTTCAGGGCGCCGGAAGTCTGCGTGCCGTCCTCGTCAACTACGGAGATATCCTGTTTCTGTTCCGAATATCCGGGCATCGCGGAGGGCGAGCCCGCAATAATATAGGCTATGATGATAAAAATAACAATATACATAATAATCTGTGTGAGCTGTGATTTTAAAATCTTAAAAAATAATTTAAATACTTGCATATCTGTTTCTCCTTATCATGAATATGGCCCGGGTCAGCAGCAACGCGGTAATGAGTACGAGTATGAGCATATTGCGCGTGAACCGCTCATAGTTGTCAAATGTGTTAAGCGCGTAAAACGAATCCGTTATGAGCGCGGCGGGGTTTATGCGGTTAATGAGCGGTATGGTGTGTTCAATCGCATTTTGTATTCCGTTTGCACACAGGTCGGCAAGCACGCTCATCGTCATGGAGACGGAGATGCCTATTCCCATTTTTATCCCCTCGCCCGCGGGCTTTGAGAGGGAGCCGATGAACATTCCCATGGACAGGCCGAGGGATGAGCCGATTAACAGCAGTAACAGTATGGCGGGATATTTATCGCCGAAGTTGATTCCGAGAATAAAAATCATATACATAAATGCAAGGCACTCCACCGTAAACTGTATTACAAGATTGCTAATGAAACTTGTAAGTATAAGCGTGGATTTGTGCGTCGGCGCGACGGAGCGTCTTACGCCGAGCGCGCTTAAGTTTGCCTGCAGGTTCAGCGTACTTGATATTCCGATAAATGAGGCAAACAGGCAGCTCATCGCAAGTATCGCATAAAAGTAATTCACAAGATTGTCGGTGTTGCCGTCCGATACGGTAAGTTCGCGGTAGTTCGGTGTACCGGCCGTAAGCTTTTCGGCCGCGGTCTGTATCTTAGCGGGGTCAGTTTCGAGTATGTTCATTACGGTACTCTGCGTCTGGATATATCTGTCGACGAACGAGGAGAGGATGGTCTGCTCTATTCCGTTCTCATTGATTGACAGGGATATTTTATCATCCACATATATTATGCCGTCTATATCCCCGTCATCAAGCGCTTCAAGCGCGTTATCCTCCGTCATTTCCTTCGGAATAAGAAGGCCGTCTTCCCCCGAAACTTCGTCTAGCACCTGATGAAATATTGCGTTGTCATTTACCGTGACAATTCCTACGGGAACGGCCTTGAATTGTTCCGTCGTCTCGTTTATTTTCCCAAATGCCATGAACATAAAGGTTGAGAGGGCTATAGGGAATACGAGAGTCCAGAATAGCGGCACCCTTGCGCGCAGCGAGTAGAGAAAGTTGTATTTTAGATTATGAAAAAACATGTATATCTTCCCCCTTTACGCGTTATCTCGAAGCTCTGTTCCCGTAATTTCAAGAAATACGTCGTTGAGCGTAGGCAGCTCCGAGTATACACGCCCGAGCGTGTAGTCGTTCGACTTCATGTAATCGAGAATACGAACAAGATTGTGCGTGCCGCCACTGAATGACACCCTTAGTACATTTTCCGAGTAATCCACGTCGTACGCGTGCGGCAGCAGGCTTATGTCAGCCAAAGCCTGCTTCTGAAGATGGGGAACTTCAACTGAGATTTTTTCCGTATTTTTAATCATTTTCTTGAGTTCTTCCTTCGTGCCGGACGCGATACTGCGCCCCTTATCCATTATGAGTATCCGTGAGCAAAGCTGTTCAACCTCCTCCATGTAATGCGAAGTATACACGATGGTCGCGCCGTCGCGGTTCAGCTGTTCGATTCCTTTCAGGATGTTGTTTCGGCTCTGCGGGTCGACCGCGACCGTCGGCTCGTCAAAAAATATAAGCTTAGGCTTGTGGGCTATTCCGCACGCGATATTAAGCCGCCTTAAAAGTCCTCCGGACAGTTTCTTCGGTCTGAAATTCGAAAAATCCTCCAGTCCGACGAATTCTATGGCCTCTTTTACGTATTGTTTCCGCAGGTCTTTGTCAGAGATATATAATCCGCAGAAGTAATCTACGTTCTCACGCACAGTAAGCTCGTCAAATACGGCCACGTCCTGCATGACTACGCCAATCTGTTTTTTGAGTTCATATGACGATGGGGTCATTTTCTCGCCGAATACTCTTATGTCGCCCTTATCGTATGTAAGAAGTGACAGTATGCAGTTGATTGTCGTTGTCTTGCCCGAGCCGTTCGGCCCCAACAGGCCGAATATCTCGCCCTCCCGGACCTCAAGGTTAAAGTGGTCAAGCGCGATTAGTTCTTTGTACCGCTTTACAAGGTTTTTAATTTCTATGATTGCAGACATGATTGTACCTCCGTTTTTGCTGGCTTTTAATGCATAGCCGAATAGGTGAATTCTGATTTTATGATAATCCAAGGGGCGTATTGTTATAAGTGTATATTGTAAGGATATTGACATGACATTTGTCACATTATTTTATATATGTTACAATGTCAGCGTTCACTTATGCCTGCACGCAAAATGGCCGGCCGTTCGGTATAATGTGAAGTACACCGCCAAATATGTAATTTGCCGCGTTGCGGCTGCGGCGGGAGCGATACTCACGGTTATCACGGTTAATGCATTGACCGTGTAAATACGGGAAAGGATGAAATGGGAAATATGGATATGCGGCTTCAGGATAAGTTAATATTGTGGATTCTCGGGCTGCTTTTTGTTGTGGCTTACGGCCCGTATGTCGAGATTGTCGTTGCGGGGATGGTCTCCCTGACAATCGTATGTTCCGTTACCGCATTTTCGATTAACAGGCATGTATATGAAGCCATGCTTATACTCTATATTGTCATTTCGGTATTTATTCCGGAGTTTACGGCGTTTACTCCGATGCTGTTATACGATATTTTATATTATAAAATGTTTCCGGCTCTCGGTGTATATGTATGTCTGCTTGTAAAAATAATTTACGGGTTATTACATTTTAATTCGAAAGATTATAGTGTATCATATGTGTTGTCGGCCGTATTATTTATTCTCTTTTCCGCTCTTTCGTATGTGCTTGGTAAGAGGACGTCGGATTATCAGGATATGGAGGTCAGGCTGAAAAAAGTAAGGGACGACGCAATAGAGCAGAATATTTATATGCAGGGAAGAAATGACGAGCTGACGGCAAGACAGGATTATGAGATTCATCTTGCCACGCTTGAGGAGCGTAACAGGATTGCGAGGGAAATCCATGACAATGTCGGACATATGATTACGCGTGCCATTCTGATGGCCGGAGCCATCGGCACAATGGAAAAGGATGAGACCATAAAAAAGAATGTCGAAGGTCTTTCCGGTACGCTTAATGACGCGATGGACAGTATCAGGAGAAGCGTACATGACCTTCATGACGATTCGATTCACCTTGAAAGGGCTGTCAGGGATATTGTTTCGGAATTCAGTGGATTTGACATAAGATTTGATTACGGCATGGGCGCGGATATACCGAAAGAAGTCAAGCTGTGCTTTATAGCGATTACGAAAGAGGCGCTTAACAATGCGGCAAAGCACAGCGACGGCGACAGGCTCAGCATAATCATGCGTGAGCAGCCGGGATTCTATCAGCTTATCATATACGATAACGGGGTAAATATTCCGACCCGGCTTGACGGCGGAATTGGTATTATTAATATGAAAGAACGCGTCAGAAAGCTTGGAGGAAGCTTTAACATTAACACGGGCGACGGTTTCAGGATAAATGTTTCGATAATGAAGCAGACTTAAATGTTGCGGAGTACAAAGCGGCAGTTTTCATTGCAAATGCGGATACTTAAGCAGACGCAGGAGCGTGAAAGCGAGGGGGGGTTCAAATGTGGGAATCATGTTGGATAATATTATGATGATATAAGAGCAGGAATTGGAAGAGGGAGCGTGAAGTAATAATGGAGAGTGCAGTCAGAGTTGTAATAGTGGATGATGACCCCATGGTGTCAATGTCGTTAAAGACAATATTGGAGGCCGACGGCAATATAGAGGTTGCGGATATCGGTGATGACGGCTCGTCGGCGCTGAACCTGTATGAGAAGTGCAGACCTGATGTTCTTCTGATGGACATACGAATGAAACATGTGTCGGGACTTGACGCGGCGGCGTGTGTGCTTGAAAAGTATCCGGATGCGAAGATTCTTCTGCTCACGACATTTAATGATGATGAATATATCGTTAAGACTTTGCGTATCGGCGCCAAGGGTTATATATTAAAGCAGGATTTTGCGGCTATAGCGCAGGCCGTGGTTTTGGTATCAAAGGGGCAGACGGTGTTTGGCGGTGAGGTGATGAGCAGGATTCCGGAGATTATGGGCAACGGAGGTAACGCCGGAGGCGGTTTGGACGGCGGCGCCGGGCAGGATTCGGATAAGTTGTTCGAGAGTTACGGTATTAACGACCGTGAGCTACAGGTTATCATGCTTGTGTCCGATGGTTTTAATAATAAGGAGATAGCGGATAAAATGTTTTTGTCAGAGGGCACTGTCCGCAATTATATAAGCGTTATTCTTGAAAAGCTTGGGCTGAGGGACAGGACACAGCTCGCTGTGTATTATCTGACGCACAGGGGAGGAGCGGAGGAATAATATCGGAAAACAAATGAAAGATTACACTCAAAAAATTTGATAATTGCTTATCAAATTTTGAAATATGCTTTTAAAAATGGTATAATACTTATCAAAACTACAAATATACTTATCAAAATTTGAAAACTGATTAACAAACTTGACAAAAATGAATTGTTTTGCTACAATAAAACCATAATATATGACATCATACTATATGGAATGGGGTTGAGTGTTATGCAGACGGAAGATTTAAAAAAACTGGTAACAAACATTCACAGCATCAGATATGAGACACAGAATATAGAGGTAAAAGCGGCAGAGAAGGGCTGTCCTACCCGTCTGTTTGATACATTGTCTTCATTTTCTAATCAGGATGAAGGCGGCATTATTGTGTTTGGTCTGGACGAGAGGGACGGTTTTGCCTTAAAGGGCGTATATGACGTGAATGATTTGCAGAAAAAAGTTACTGAGCAATGCAAACAGATGGAGCCGTCGGTCCGCGCATTGTTCACCGTATGCGAGATTGACGGGAAAGCGGTAGTTTCGGCTGAGATTCCGGGAGCAGATATTGCGGAGCGGCCCGTATTTTACAGAGGGGTTGGAAGGATTAAAGGCTCTTATGTCCGGGTAGGGGAATCGGATGAACATATGAGCGAGTATGAAATATACAGTTATGAGGCTTTCCGAAAGAGAATTCGCGATGATATCAGAACGACGGGTAATTCCAATATGCTGTTGGCGGATGAGAACAGAATCAAAAAATATTTGGATGCGGTAGTGGCTGAAAGAAGGAATCTTGCAGACAATGTTTCTCATGAGGATATTATGGAACTGATGGGGATTACATGTGGCGGCGTGCCCACTCTTGCAGGCGTAATGACCTTTTCAAAATATCCGCAGGCATATTTCCCGCAGCTTTGCATTACGGCGGTGGCGCTTCCCGGAACACAGCAGGGTATCGTCGGCGGCGATGGAGAACGGTTTATTGACAATAAGAGAATAACCGGGGCGATTCCTGAGATGTTGGATGAGGCTGTGGAATTTGTCCGGAAAAACAGCCGTACTAAGACGATTATAGATGAATACGGACGACGGAATGATAAGGAAGAGTATCCGATTAAGGCAGTGCGTGAGGCGATTCTCAACGCGCTTGTTCACCGTGACTACAGCGTTCACACGGAAAATCTGCCGATACGGATTGAAATGTACCGTGACCGTATGGAGATTGCCAACAGCGGCGGTTTGTACGGAAGAATCTCCATTGACGCCTTGGGAAAAGTGCATCCGGAGACGAGAAACGCAACATTGGCAAATATGCTTGAATTGCTGAAGATAACGGAAAACAGATATTCCGGAATTCCGACCATGCAGATGGAGCTGTCGAAAGCCGGCTTGCCCGCGCCGGAGTTTTCTGTTGTTCATGGTGAATTTAAGGTAGTCATGAGAAACGGATACAATAAGGAACCCATGTCGGTATCTGATTCCATAGTCGAATATTGCTGCACGCCGCGAACGAGGTCTGAGCTTATAGCTTTTACGGGAAAGTCCAGAACATACACAATGTCGCAGATGGTGCAGCCGCTTGTGGACAGCGGTAAGCTGAAAATGACTTTGCCCGAAAAGCCGAAAAGCTCAAAACAAAAATTCATTAAGGCATAATATTTTATGTTTCAGGCACGTCAGGGCGTACCGCGACGCCGTTTAACTCAATAACGCCGTCAACCTGAACCGTGATGTATGGGATGCCGTCTATTATGCGGGTCTCGACAAGATGTGATTTGTCGGGACTCACCTTTATTGAAACGTCGGGCATTTTAATCTCCATATTGCGGGAGTTTGTTATATTGTTGGCAACAAATGACGTGTTGTCGACCTCATCCCCATCAATATCGGTGCTTTCATACATTGTGTGCTCATAACTCTTGTCAAATAAGTCAAGCCTCTCATTGCTTATACCGCTGTCCGCAAACAGCTGCTTTACGTCGCTTTTGTCAAGGATTACGGGTTCAGGCAGGTCTTTTTGCACCTCAATCATCTCGTTAATATTCTCATGTATATTTTTCACGGTGCCGAAACAACACTCGTCGCCGAGCGAATTGGAGATGATGGAACGAAACGTCTCATTTTGGTTTTTAGATGTGAGCGGCTTGTGGCAGGCAAACATATTGTCCATAAATGACGGGTTCGGCTCCTCGCTTTTCTTTGTGTAGTACAGCATTGCGTGTATGTCGGTATTCCTGTCGTTAAATGCCGGGAACAGAAATCCGTGTATGGGTGCGTCGACGAGCCAGCCTCGAATCTTCGTCTCAATTGTGTTGGACTCGGCGTTGTAGCAAAGGCCGGACTTTTCAAGTTTGACGGGGCATATACTGCACAAAAGATGCTCATATACATATACGGACGCATCTTCCTGCTCGTAATTGTCGCTTGTGATTGTCGGAATGTCGTATGCGGCGTGGGCGAGTATTATGTAATAATTTTCTCCGTATTCATAATTTTCTATGACGCGGTTATAGAATTCCTGAATGAGTTCGTCGTCTCTGAGACGGCTTTCCTTCAACTGCATGAGAAAATGCTGCGTGCCGCCCTCCGCTTCCTGTTCGGCAGGAAATGCAAGGTTAATCAGATTCTTTCCGATGGTTCCTGAAAGCGAACCCCTGAATATATTAATATATTTGAACATTTCCTCATCCTCAAGCGAATGAAAAGCCTGCTTTATCGTAGTTTTAATATTTTTCTCGGCGTCTACATAACATCCGCAAAGTCTTGTTATGTGGCATTTATCTTTGTTGAGAAGTTTTTTAATTTCCGATATTTCCTTTTTGTTCATGGCGTCTCCTTTTGTTCACGGTATTTTTTCAGACGAAATTATGTTTTGATGTGTCTCCTTATATTCATCAAAAAGATTATCGGCAAGATAATCGTCACTCATACAATGTAAATCAGAAATACCTCTGCGCACAAGCCGGTACAGTGCGGAGTGATAGAAGAATGTAAGCCCATCATAAAGCGAAATATTCGCTTTGCCGGCAAAAATGTTAATTATGCGGGCATATTTCATTTGCAGCAATGTTGCGTTTGCTTTCATAATGGTTCACTCCTCTCAAAGTGCAGATATTCATCAATGACATGCTGTGTTCGGAAAGCAATTTGGTAATTTGGTTTTTCAAACCGCAGTCTTTTTATTGCTTCCTCTTTGGCTATCAACCCGTCATAATAAAGTTCAACCGTATTAAACACTCTGTCATTTGCAACACCTCCCATGACGACATCATAATCGGATGTGTCATTTCCTTTACGGCACTGCAAAATAAAATCAAGCCATTGTTCCGAATAAGTATCAAATTTCAATACCTTACACGTATTATAGGCTGTCTCATCAAAGCGATAGATGGATAACACGGAAGCGAGTTTTTTGTCTTTATACTTTTCACACCATTTTGTTGCCTGTTCTAAAAGCGGGGTGGTGTAGAAACCGCGTCCAAAATCAACATTTTTTCTTGAGTGTAAAATGTCGGGATGTTTGATTTCAAGGTATGAACCGTGGTAAAGCAGCATCAAGACACCCCTTTTCCTGCATTATTTCGATAATATCCTCAATAATATAATCTTTTCCCTGTGTATGAAGTGTTTCATAGTTTTTAATAATATAATCTTTTAATATTGAAGTTTTTTCGGACAGTGTTTCGAATAGTCCGGTTGGGTCAAGATTAAGATACTTTGCCGTATTTTCAATACAAAAAATTGCAAATTCCAACTCTTTGGTGTTATGAATAATAGTGTCCATTATATCTGACCCTCCTCAATAATATCTATAATATTACTATATTGCGCATCAAAATTCAATCTTGAAATAGTGCCGGACTTAATACAATAATCTGCTCTCCAGCTCTTTTATACAGCCGTCTATGTAATTCATGTAGTATTCGTCAGAATATATGTAATTATTTTTATTGATAAAGTCAAAGGTGTTCGAAAAATCCCTCAAAACAGATTTATCTTTTATCAATACTGAGAAGTTTCCGAGAAAGCTGTCAGAATTCACTTCGCTGTCGCAAAAACCGGATACGTTCAGCATATTTTCACAGTCAGAATCAAACGTATACGACGAATATCTCAGCCTGGTAGGATTGATTAGTTTTATGTTATATTTTTTTTGAGCGGCGGCTTTTTTCTGTATGTTTAACATATCAATACGCTGCCTGACTGAAAGTGAATCAAAATATGATTCGGGGAATTGTGCTATTCTTCCGTTTTTGACAAAATGACTGAGCGCATTGACGGTTATATAGTGGGTATTTCTATTACTTTCGGACACATTATAATAGGATTTAAGCGCTGAGATTAGATAGTTTGTGTTTGGAAAGCTGTGGTTTATATTGCTTTTATATATGTCGTCCGTAAGCAGCAGCGCCAAATTGTAGTCGTTACTTATTATTTTATGATTCAGTGTTACTTTATTGTAATGATGCCTGGCATTGTTATAATCCGCAGGATTATCATAGTATGACAATATCTGTTCCGTATTATCATATATTTTTGAGAAACCCTTTTGATAAAGATTAATTTCGACATCGTTGTCAATATAGATTGCGGATTCAAAGCGGCTGTCAAACATTATCATTTTATTGTTAACCATTACATAGTACGGGAAATTGCTCAATGTTTCTATCTGCGTTGTATTGACGTTTTTTAAAATGGACATTTTATACCCTATTCCGGCAAAATAGATTAGCATAAAATAAGAATTAAGGTTATTTGTAGATACTCCGTGGTCAAGATAAAGTATATGTTTATAATCCCCTGTTCCTCGTTGTTTTAGGAAATAATATATAATTGACAGATGTTCCTCCATTGACGCAGGAATGTTACTGTATACATAATAATATTTTTTTTCGCTATAAAAAAGCCCATACAGCATACACAGGACATTGTTGAAACCTATTACAGCGGAGGTGTTTTTGTCAGGAATATTTTCCGGTATATACTTTTTTAAAATAATAGGACTTGCAAATTTTTTTATAATATATTCAATATGTTCAAATTCCGTTTCCGTAAATGTTGCCGAATAATAAATATATTTCAGTTTGTTTATCTGTTCGTCAGAAAAGTAATTGTTGTTAACTAATTGGGAAAATGCCGTTTCAGGCAGCTTTTTCTTATTATTAAGAATATTAGTGAGCCACGAACGGTCAAAATTAGCGTCTTTTGCAAACTGTCTGACTGAGTAGCCCTGACATTCTATATATTCCCTAAACTTAATTCCGAACAACTCCATTTGTTATACTCCTTTACTCCTTGTAATTTACTTCTTTCATTTAACCGACTCAAAGGCAGTAAGTTAAACTTTGCAGATAATTTGACTGGTAACGGCGATATATTTAGCAACTGTATTAAGTATACATAAACATCTTTTTGAAATACAGTAAATTATGCCAAATTATTGGCAGTATATCCGGCAAATTTTTTTTAATAATAGTGAAATGTTATTAGCGTAATGACATTATTGTACATTTAAAGACATAATAAATCAAAATGTGAACAATGAAAATGAGTAAATGAAAATATGGGTTCACATAGCGGGGGTGCAGGAGAAATAAGGGGAATTGGGCATATATAAAGAGATGGTTTTATAAATTATGCATAAAAGTGGAGGAAAAAAATATATTTTAGTCACAGATTGTTATTTAAAGTTGTAATTAGTAGAATAAACAACGGAGATATTTTTGGTGAGTAAAAAGGATATTTGCTTGTATATGAATCTTAATAAATGGTAAGGAGAAATACAGCATGGCTATATTTGGCAAGGATAACAAAAAGCGTGGGGCATTCATTGACCGAATAAAATATGATGGTCCATCAAATGGCGCGCCCTGGCTTGTATATAAATATCCAAACGAAAGCTTTGTACTTGGTTCGCAGCTGATTGTTAATCAAGGTCAGGAAGCCCTGTTTTTTAAGGGAGGAGAAGCTCTTGATTTGTTTGGGGCAGGAACGCATACGCTGCATACGGGGAACCTTCCATTGCTTCATAAGCTGGTGAATCTGCCTTTTGGGGGAGAAACGCCTTTTTCAGCAGAAATTTATTATATAAATAAAACGTCAAAATTAAATATGAATTGGGGAACTTCAAACGCATTTTCGGTTGAAGACCCTAAGTACGGGCTTATACTGTCAATTCGATCGCATGGAACTTATGGATTAAGAATTAATGATACAAGAATGTTCATTACAGAACTGATTGGCGCTGCTCCAAACGGTTCTACAGTTACGTATGATTTTGTGGCAAGTTACTTTAGCGGGCTGCTGACGTCAAAAATAAAAAATGTTATCTCTGCCTATATGATACGAAAAAAAATTTCTTTTTTAGAGGTGACGGGATATTTAGATGACATATCTGTAGATTGTGAGAAAGTGGTTAAAGATGAATTTGACAGGTTTGGAGCGGAAATTGTCAATTTTTATGTTGAAACGATTTCACCGCCAAAAGATGAGTTTGAAAAGCTTAGGACATATAAAGAAGAATTGTCCATGGGCGGAGAATTTTACAGACAGAGAAGGTCTTTCGATATTATGGAAGGACTGGCTGAAAACGAAAGTACGGGCGGATTGGCAAATATAGGCGCAGGACTTGGCATGGGCTTTGGTATTGCGGGAACCGCAGGCGGAATGCTGCAGACTATTGGCGGCAACATGAATTTGAGTACCGATAATTCGCACGGAGAATCTAATGCTAACAATAATGAAGCGCCTTGCCCGCATTGCGGGGCAATGAATGTAACCGGGCAAAAGTTTTGCGGAACCTGTGGTAAGACTTTGGAGTCGGAGATTGTGTGCGGAAAATGTGGAAAATTGAATCCTGCAGGGCAGGCTTTTTGCGGAGAGTGTGGAGCAAAGCTTGTGAAAAAATGCCGTTCCTGCGGAAAAGAAAATGATCTCATGCAGAAGTTTTGTGGAGATTGCGGCAAGCCGTTATAAGCAGGGTGTAATGTATGGATGACGATTGTTATCAGGTAAAAACAAAGAGAGTAAAACGCGGGATACGACAAAAAAATTGAAAATGCGAATCAAGAAGATAAGGAGAGGATATAGAGATGGCTCATCAGATAATAGAACTTGAATGTCCGGGGTGTGCGGCGGCTATAACAACTGCAACAAAAAACTGTCCAAAGTGTTTCCGGCCTATTGTAATTTCTACTTTTCACAGCATTAGTGAATGGACTGTACCGGATATTAATAAGCAGGCAAATACATATAGAAAAGCAATGGCGGATAACCCGGACAATAAAGATATAAATATGTCGATGGCTTTCTGTTATTTGAAATTAAAGTTGTATGATAAAGCGCTGCAATGTTTTGAAAAAGCAATTGAAAATAATTTTGATAATTCAGAAATATATTTTTATGCAGCAATTTGCCTGTTGGGTGGGAAAAAGGCATTTTTATCTTCCCGTCCGGTTATTAACAGAATGGAAGAATATATAAACGCTGCTATTATGATAGAACCTAAGGGTATTTATTATTATTTTCAGGCATACATAAAATACGATTATTTTGAAAGAAAAATGTTTAATACAACTCCTAATTTTGTAGAGGCGTATGCAATGGCACAGCAAATGGGCGTTTCAGAGGAGGATATTTCAAATCTATACAACATATTAGGAGTGGACAGGCCGGTTTGTATATAAAGCTTGTTTCTATAGCTTTTTAGAATATAAATAATTATTTAAGGAGGCGTATGTTATGGCATGTTTAGAAGCAGGAGGGTGTTTGGCCGGGCTGATGATTGATAAGTCTGCAGAAGCTATGCAAAAAAATGCAGATTATAAACGTCGTATAAAAGGTCGTACATCTCAACAAAAACAGGTAATTGATTATTTTTATATGATGTGGAGGAACGCCTGATGATTACATGTAAAAATTGCGGCATGGAGCTGAATGAATCTGCGGCCTTTTGTAAAAATTGTGGGTGCAAAGTTGAAAGTGGCGGCAGAGTTAATTTAGAAGACGATATCAGGGAGAAAATTAATAAAGGCGTTATGGACGCTACGGAAAAGGCAAAGGAAGGATGGAAAGAGGGGAGTGAAAAGGCAAAAGAAGGGCTAAAGATAGGCGCCGAAAAAGCAAGGGAAGGTTTAAAAATTGGAGCTGACAAGGGGCAGAAAGGCTTAGAAAGATATATTGAAAAATGTAGGGAAAATAAAATGTTTCTGGCAGTTCCGATTGCAATATTATCAGTACTGGTAATGATAATAATTATTGGCGGTATTGTGGCCGGAATGGATAAAAAGATAGATGTTACGGATTGCATTGAGGTATCTCTTTCAGGTTATAACAAGTCCGGTTCTGCAAAAGCGTATATATTATATGATAAACTGCAAACAAAATGCTTACAGGCCAAAGGCGTTGATGTTGATGAAGATGATATTTATTATGAATGGGAAGAACATTTTAAAGGTGCGTCACTTGAAACCTTTATAGATTGTATACATCTGTCCCAAAATGAATCTGACAATCTCTGTAACGGAGATGTAGTTGTAGTTGAGCTTAAGTATGACAATGAGAGGTTAAAAGAATACGGAATTAAATTTGTTGGCGTTGATTACAAATACATTGTAGAAGGATTGGAGGCTTTACAACCCCTTGACCCGTTTGACGGGCTTACTGTAACCTTTGAAGGTATCGCACCGAATGTGGATGTATCCATGGAATATGATGGGAGCTGTGATTTGCTTGACAGTAACATGTTTTATACAGATGAATATGACAGTCTGAATAAAGGGGAAGAAATTACGGTATATTTTGAATTGGATGAATATGATGCACAAAGTAACGGTTATGATTTGACACAGACATCAAAGAAATATACTTGTAATGAGGTGGATACATATCTAAGTAAAGCAGAGAATTTGAGCGATTCAGCATTGAATCAGATGCAGGAGGAAGCAAGAGACTGTATAGATGTTTATCTGGCAAACAACTTTAATTATATAAGCGGGGATACGGTTCATTACGAGGGAAGTTATGTTCTTGTAAATAAAGAAAACAGCAGTGCGGAAAATCAAAATTACGTATATATCATACATTCCGTACAGGTTTCTTCAAAAGAAACATACGCTTACGATAATCCGTCTGCCGGGGTTGTCAATGGGGACCCGTTATTTGCATCATCAAAGGTATATATGCCAATTTGTTTTAAAAACGTAATCTGTAAGTATGACGGAGATATAAGTTATGAGATGGAATCATATATTCAGGGAACGACAGAATTGGGGATGAATAATAACTGGGATAAAGTTGACGGTTATACCGACGCGGATAAGATGCAGCAGGAGTTGGTTGTAAGCAGTAAAATTGATTATACGGCGGAGATTACGGGTAATCTTCAGAATGCAAGTTCTGCGGATAATACGGAGGGAAGCGCTGAACAGCCGACATCTGAACAGCCGGAATCACAACAGCCGGATACGAATGAAGATTATATTCTTCCAAACAGCAGCACAGAATATGTGAAAGAATCCGTATTGGATGCGTTTTCTAAAAGAGAACTGCGTTTGGCAAGAAATGAGATATATGCGCGGCATGGCAGAAAATTTGATGATGAGGAATTAAGCGCATATTTTGAGGGCAAGTCATGGTATTCGGGCACAATAGACGGCGATGACTTTAATGATGATATGTTAAATGTATACGAAAAAGACAATATAAAGCTCATTAAAAAACTGGAAGGTATAGATTAAAGCATGATTACGATGGAGGAAATAATATTATGCAATGTATTAAATGCGGAACACAATTGGAGGAAAATGCAAAGTTTTGTGAAGTGTGCGGAACACCGGTACAGGCTTCTAGCAGTGTCCAACAAAGTACATATAACAATGCAGGGATGCAACGAAATGAAGAATATAGCACAAGTTATAGAAATACGGTTGTAAGTACGGGTGATATGAAGACAATCAGAAAATATTTTATGCCTAAAAGGCCGATTTGGCCGGTGCTGTTAACAATAATATCCCTCTGTGGTTTTTTAATAACGAAATTTACTATTATTTTTACGTGTGCTGCGTTAGCCTGTTGGATTTATATGTGGTTTATTAAGTTTGATTATAATGGTGAATCAATAGCTGACTCAGCATGTAAAACTCTTATTGGCAGACTGACGGAACGAGGAAAAAACAAACTTTCTGTCATTGACGAACAGGTGAGCATTATAGACCCTGTTGTAGTTATAGGTTATGGCGCGACTCCGGATGAAAGCTTTGAGATTGCAAAATCCGTTGCAGACAGAAAAAACTCCGGTTTATTTATCTTAATGACGTGGCCGGTAATGTTAATTAAAAAATTATTAAAAAGATTGAGGGAAAACGGTACGGAAGCAGACCCGATTGAATTGTACCGAATAGGCTCGGATGACAGAATGCGTTCCATGCTTATTGAAGTAACGGTATTTTGGTTTACAGACTCGCAGGTGTTAAGGTATCGCGCAGACGCCGATATATCAACACAAAAGTTATATTGTGAGAGAACCAATGAGATTTTTTATCAGGATATAGAATCAATTAATTTTCAGGAAAAATTACATAAAGTATACAATCCTAAGAAAAAGAAATTTATTAATGAGAAAACGGAGCGTATGGCGTTATGTCTGGGAGGAGATATTTTAACGGCAAGTATTAATATGAGTGAAAATGATTCCGCATTAAATTATCAGTTCAGCGCAATGCGTAATTTGATTCGTGAAAGGAAGAATATGTAATTGACAATTACATGAATAGTAGTATGAAGAATACGTTAATTAAAGGATGGTACAAAATTAACAATGAAATTAACTGCAAAAGTAAATTGAATTTATAAAGCATAGTCAGAAGTTATACATTATAACAACAAAGTTGGTGTGAGAATGGCGGAAACAAAAAATAACTTAATGGCGGATTTTTTGGTTACATTTTTTATTGGCAATCATGCCATATCAAGAATGTTAAGCGATGTTGTGAAAAACCGGAACAGCAGGTTGTATGCGGAGACAATCGGTCTGCCGGAGGGCTATGCCATCCCCTTTTTTCAGGAAGAAAAGGACGGAACGGTTTTTTATATAGTAAAGCATCACTATGATGGATTGTTTGAGCCAAGTTTAGAAGGCAATCCCTGCAATAATCATATTATTCAAAGCGGCGACTACATAACATTTAAGGGCCATAATGAAAACGCCGTATTCAGGGCGCTGTTTCTTGCGTCTGCCGATATTGAGCTGGGGTATCAAAAATATAGAGTTGAAAACAACACGAACATCTTTATCGGACGGACGACAATCAACGACATATCTTTTGATTTTACAGATTATATTTCGCGTGAAAAACATGCCGTTATCAGGATTGATGATGGAGGAAACGCCTATATTGAGGATTTGAAACGCAGTGTTGGCATATATGTCAATGGAAAACGGACTCACTCGCACAAGCTAAGTCCCTTTGACGAGATTTTTATGATGGGCTTGTCCATTGTGTATATGGGAAGTTATATTTCCATAAGAAATTTTAGGATTGAATGCGGGCTTGGTGCGATGGATGCATTTCCTGTGAAAGCCCCATTGTCTGCGAATAAGAATACAGAGTATTTTGTCAGTACCCCGCGTATTCTGAAATCATTGGATAGCGGTGAAATTGAAGTGGATGCGCCGCCCAATCCACCGTCAATGGATAAAACGCCGGCCATTTTAACAATTGGGCCAAGTCTTACCATGTCTATGGTAATGCTGGCGAGCCTTGGCGTTTCAATGACGAGCGCCTTGAGCGGCGGTAATATTCCGACGCTTATTGCCAGCAGTACGATGGCTGTCGGGATGCTGCTCGGTTCTTTGCTATGGCCGTCCCTGCTGCGAAGTTATCAAAAAAGGAGTGTTGCGCATGAGGAAAAGCATAGAAGGGACAGGTATTCAGCGTACATCCGTGAGATAGAGAAGCAGTTGGCGGCGAGGGCTGAGCGGTCTGTACGTCTTTTGAATGATTCCATGAGCCCGTCGCCGGGAATTTTGTGTTCGCTGTTGGATGATGCAGCCAGCAGACTGCGCCTATGGGAGCGTTCTTATGAAGATACTGACTTTTTGGCGGTTCGCCTGGGGCTTGGAGACCGCCCGTTTGACGTTTCAATTAAAGTGCCGCGTCAAGGTTTTCAATTGCATGATGACGATATGAGGGAGCTTCCGGCTGCTTTATCAAAAAAATATGTAACGCTGTCCAATGTTCCGCTGACACTCAATATTTCTGATAACCGCACAATCGGCATAATTGGCGACAGTGAAAATATTAAAACCATCTTGGATGAAGTGATTTTGAACGTCATTGCCCTTCATTCTTATGATGAGGTTAAGCTTGTGTTTATTGTGCCGCCTAAACAGGCGCAGATATTTGAAATGTATAAAAATGTTCCGCATGTTTGGAGTGATGACAAAAAAGTTCGTTTTTTTGCCACGAACACGGACGAGGTTCACTTTGTTTTTAATGTAATAGACGAAGCGTTAAGGAACAGGGAGACTTTGGAAAATGGGAACGCAGTATCGGTTCCGCATTATATTTTGATAATTACAGAGCCATCCATGGTTGAAAAGGAAGCGCTGGGAAGATATATGTATGACGCGGATAATAAGGTGGGTTTGACAAGTATATTTGCTTATGGAGATATAACGAGATTGCCGAAATCATGCAGGACTATAATACAAAGCGACGAGTCAAGGACAGGATATTATATAAAAAATATGAATTCCAATCGTTTCATCCCGTTTTCGCCTGATTCGACGGATAAGGTACAAATGTCGTCTTTTGTAAATAAACTGTCTCACCTTAATATAAGGCGCAGTCAGCGTTCGCTTGGCATAGCGGAGCAAGTCTCTTTCCTGCAGATGTATAAGGCGGGAAACGTGTCTGAGCTGAATATTGAACAACATTGGGATAGCAATAATTCGGCAAAATCTCTCGCGGCGCCAATAGGCGTTGTGGCGGGCGGCGAAGTTTTCAGTTTAGATATACATGAGGCATATCATGGATGCCATGGTCTTGTTGCGGGAACTACCGGTTCGGGTAAAAGTGAATTTCTGCAGGCATTTGTATTGTCGCTGGCTGTAAACTTCAGTCCAAGGGAAGTGGCGTTTGTACTAGTGGATTTTAAGGGGGGAGATATGGCGAGGCCGTTCATGTCAAAGCCATTTTCACCTGCGCTTCCGCACCTTGCCGCCACTATTTCGAATTTGTCTGGAAACATTCTTTATCGTGCATTAGTATCTTTGGAGGCGGAAATCAAATCACGGCAAAGGCTGTTTAACGAGTCGGCGGCCGCTTTGGGAGTTGATAAGCTGGATATAAATTCATACCACAAATACTATAAGGGCGGAAAACTTACGGTTCCTTTGCCGCATCTTGTAATTATTATTGATGAGTTTGCACAGCTGAAAACACAACAGCCGGAGTTTTTGGCGCAGCTAATCAATGTAGCCCAGGTTGGCCGCAGCCTTGGCGTTCACCTTATTCTTGCGACACAGAAACCGAGCGGGATTGTTGACCCGCAGATAATGAGCAATTCCAGGTTTAAGGTATGTCTGAAAGTTGCTGAAAAACAGGACAGTATTGACATGATTAATAAGCCGGATTCCGCAATGATAAAGAATCCGGGTCGCCTATATATTCAGGTAGGTTATGATGAAATATATGAATGTATCCAGTCTGGCTACAGCGGCGCCGATTATATTCCGGTCAAAACATATATGCCGGACGAGGAGATTACCGTACAGATGACAGACAATACCGCCGCGGCTGTACACAGTGCAAAACTGGATTTGTCGGGGGATAAGTCTGATAAAACGCAGATGGAAGCAATCGTGGCTGAAATAGTCTCTTTGGGTCAGAAAAAAGATGTCCGTGTAAAGCCTTTGTGGATGGACATGCTTCCGAAAAAAGTTCTTTTGGGTTTGCTTACGAATGAGGGCAAAGGTTTGTGTCAGGCGACTGTAGGAATCGTGGATTACGTCCGGACACAGGAGCAAAAACCGTTAACTATAGATTTTACAAAGACCGGACATATTGCCCTGTATGGCGCAAGCGGAACAGGAAAAACAACTTTCCTCCATACAATGGTATATTCGATGGTTAATGATTACGGCTATACTCCCGACGAGCTGAATATCTATGCTTTGGATTTTGGAAGCAGAAATCTCGGTTATTTGGATACACTCCCACATTCGGGAGGAGTGGTGTTTGCGGATGACGAGCAGAAGCTGTCTGAATTAATTTCTGTTCTGCATGGTTTGGTCGAGGAGAGAAAAAAACTGTTTGCTGCCGGCAATTGCGGAACTTTTACAGATTACAGGGCTATAAGCAGGAGTGTCTTACCCGCAGTAGTTGTATTGATAGACAACTATTCTTCTTTCAGGGATAAATACATGGATATGGCAGATAGTCTGACCGAGATCATCAGTGCGGGTAAAACATTTGGATTGTATTTTGTCATCACGGGAAGTACGCGTAACTCCATTTACTACAGGGTAACGGAACATATTGCGGCTTATCTGACATTGAAAATGAACGACCCGGGTAATTATCTAGATATTCTTAATGGACGTCCTCCCATAATGCCGGAGGACATCAGCGGACGCGGAATTATGGTTATAGACGGCGAGGTTGTCGAGTTTCAGATTGCCGTTGCGGCTGACGGTGAAAATGAAGCGGAGCGGTTGTCGGCGATATGCGAT
>JAAVXK010000128.1 GCA_022790615.1 Lachnospiraceae bacterium | reverse complement strand
CCATATCCCACTTATAGTGGAATCCAAGCCCGTCAACCTCCGGCGGCCTTGTGACAAGCGGCCACGCCGTGCTCTCCTCCGCAATCATGAGAACATCGGTGAAGTTCTTTCCGATTATCTCATTCATGTTTTGAAGGAAATCTATCGCCTGAAGGTCTCCCTCCGTTCCGTCCGGATTATATTTTTTATACTGGGGGTCGTCAATTCCAAAATTCATATATAGAATACTGCTGACTCCGTCCACCCTGATTCCGTCAACGTGGTATTTTTCAATCCAGAAAAATGCATTCGATATGAGAAAACTCCTTACCTCTCCTTTTGAATAATCAAACGTATAAGTTCCCCACTGCGCATGGTCTTCCGACTCGTACACCTTCTGTCCGGTAAAATTGCCGAGTCCGTGCTCATCCCTGCAAAAATGCCCCGGAACCCAGTCAAGTATAACGCCTATTCCGGCCTTGTGCGCTTTTTCGACGAAGCGCATGAACTGCTGCGGCGTTCCGTATCTCGATGTAGGAGAATAATAACCCGTAATCTGGTATCCCCACGATCCGTCAAACGGATGCTCCATAACGGGCATAATTTCCAAATGCGTATATCCCATCTCAACGGCGTAATCGACAAGCGTATCAGCCATCTCGTCATATGTGTAAAAACTTCCGTCGTCATGACATCTCCAAGAACCAAGGTGAACCTCGTATATGTTAAACGGCTTATTCATATTACCCTGGCGCTTACGTTTCGACATCCATCTGACGTCATTCCATTTGTAATTGTCTATATCCATTACAACTGACGCGGTTCCCGGCCTAAGTTCCGAATAAAACGCATACGGGTCAGACTTATACAGCGCCTCTCCGTTCTCACACTCTATGAGATATTTGTACATGGTCCCTTCGCTTATTTCCGGAATGAATAATTTCCAAATCGACTTGGTCTTGTCGGCTTTCATTACATGTTTCTTTCCATTCCAGCCGTTAAAATCCCCTACAACGCTTACTTTTTTTGCTCCGGGCGCCCAGACAGTGAAATTATATCCCTTCACTCCCTTTTTCTCACAGGAATGAGCTCCCATCTTCTCAAAGCTCCGTGTCCACAGACCCTCCTCAAATAATTTTTTTTCTTCACGTGTAATGCTATTATTCATAATACAACACCCACCTTGTCCTTATTTAGGACAGACCGGACAACTAATTTGGCCTCTCCCATTTTTATTTATATTTTATCATTTTTTCATAATAATGACAAGACATTTTTCCAAATTTATCTAACATTTATCCATACGCCGACAACTAAAAATAACATTTTAAATCACATGGAAAGGGCCCTGAAACACATATGTTTTCAAGACCCCGTTATAGGACTTAATCCTAACCGTTAATTAATCATATACCCGCGCAAAAGAGTGCCAAGACTCCTTCACCGCAAAAACAAATCATTTTATCCTAAGTCAATTATCAGCACACACCCTGCGCAAGCATTGCGTCCACTACCTTTTCAAATCCCGCAATATTGGCTCCCGCAACGTAGTCTCCGTCGCATCCGTACTTTTTAGCAGCATTATCAGCGCTGTGGAATATATTAACCATAATATCCTTAAGCTTTCCGTCAACTTCCTCAAAGGTCCATGAAAGTCTCTCGCTGTTCTGGCTCATCTCAAGCGCTGACGTGGCAACGCCGCCCGCATTCGAAGCTTTTCCAGGAGCAAAGAGAATACCGTTTTCCTGAAGATATTTGGTAGCTTCAAGAGTTGTAGGCATGTTAGCGCCTTCCGCCACGGCAAAGCATCCGTTTGCAACGAGCGCCTTTGCGTCGTCAAGGTCAAGCTCGTTCTGCGTAGCGCAAGGAAGCGCAACGTCGCATTTGACAGTCCATACTCCATGCTCGCCGTCTTTCTTCTCATGGTATTCAGCCGACGGTCTCTTAGCAGCGTACTCGGAAAGACGCGCGCGCTTAACCTCTTTAACCTCTTTTAGAAGGTCAACGTCTATTCCCTCTGAATCATATATCCATCCGGTAGAATCCGAACATGTCACCGGCTTGGCGCCAAGCTGCTGCGCTTTCTGAATTGCATATATCGCAACATTACCCGCTCCCGAAACAGCGCATATCTTTCCTTCAAGTGATTTGCCGTTTGACTTAAGCATCTCGTCAGTGAAATAGAGTAGTCCATAGCCCGTAGCCTCGGTTCTTGCAAGGGAACCTCCGTATGACAATCCTTTTCCCGTGAGTACTCCCTCGTATACGCCGCGGATTCTCTTGTACTGTCCAAACATATAACCAATCTCACGCGCGCCCGTTCCGATGTCACCTGCAGGAACGTCGGTATCAGCGCCTATATATTTGCAGAGCTCTGTCATAAAGCTCTGGCAGAAAGCCATTACTTCCCTGTCTGATTTTCCCTTAGGGTCAAAATCAGAACCTCCCTTACCTCCGCCAATCGGAAGTCCTGTAAGTGAATTTTTAAATATCTGCTCAAAACCAAGGAATTTGATAATACCGATATTTACCGACGGATGAAGCCTTAGACCGCCCTTGTAAGGTCCTATTGCTGAATTAAACTGAACCCTGTAACCGGTGTTAACCTGAACCTGTCCGTTGTCGTCCACCCACGGTACCCTGAATTTAAACTGTCTCTCAGGCTCACAAAGCCTTTCAAGCAGAGCTTCTTTTCTAAACTTTTCCTCATTTGCTTCAATAACCGGCCTTAATGAATTAAGAACCTCATCGACAGCCTGGAGAAACTCCGGTTCACTTGCGTTCTTTGTACGCACTCTCTCGAGCACCTCGTCTACGTATGACATTTTCTAATCCTCCTGAATATAAAAATATTTAATAAGTGTAAAACCGTAATATGCAGATTCCCCGCCGCATATACGAAACACTATATTACTAACTGATATGAAGCTATTCCCCATATAGTTAGTTCTCTATTCCAAACAAAAATGTGTTATTAATAAATATAATATTTCCCCTCTAAATGCGGATAAATAACCGCTGCTTTATTTATCCTTAATAATATTTACTTATCCTTGCTCTGGAGATATTCATGGATTCCCTTTGCGGCCGCTTTTCCGGCTCCCATGGCAAGTATTACGGTAGCAGCTCCCGTTACGGCGTCTCCTCCCGCAAATACTCCCTCCTTGCTCGTAAGGCCCATCTCCTCGTCAGCGACTATACATCCCCACTTGTTCGTGTCAAGTCCGGATGTAGTAGACGATATAAGCGGGTTTGGAGAGGTTCCGAGCGACATAATAACCGTGTCGGCCTCAATATCAAACTCCGAGCCCTCAATAGGCTGCGGTCTTCTTCTGCCCGACGCATCCGGTTCCCCAAGCTCCATCTTGACACATCTTATACCTTTCACCCAGCCTTCTTCTGTTGTAAGTATTTCAACCGGGTTTGTAAGCAAGTCAAATATTACGCCTTCTTCTTTCGCATGGTGCACGTCCTCTACCCTGGCAGGAAGCTCCTCCTCGCTTCGGCGGTATATGATATGCGTCTCGGCTCCAAGCCTTAACGCGGTTCTCGCAGCGTCCATAGCGACATTTCCGCCTCCGACAACAGCTACTTTCTGCCCTCTCATTATTGGGGTAGTCGAGCTCTCATCAAACGCTTTCATCAGGTTTGACCTCGTAAGGTACTCATTAGCCGAGAATACTCCGTTTGCCTGCTCGCCCGGTATTCCCATGAATTTTGGAAGTCCTGCTCCGGAGCCTATGAATACGGCCTCAAATCCCTCCTCAAACAAATCGTCTATTTTTACGGACTTGCCGACTATGGAGTTAAGCTCAAGCTCAACGCCGAGCGAGAGGACATTTTCAATCTCCTTTTTAACAATATCCTCTTTCGGAAGCCTGAACTCAGGAATTCCGTATACCAAAACTCCGCCCGGCTCATGAAGCGCCTCAAATATCGTAACCTTATATCCAAGCTTTGCAAGGTCTCCTGCACAGGTCAGTCCTGCAGGACCGGAACCTATAACCGCAACTTTTTTATCAATTTTGTCTTTCGGAGGCTGCGGCTTAACGCCGTTCTGCTTTGCCCAGTCAGCCGTGAACCTCTCAAGCTTTCCAATTGAGATCGGGTCGCCCTTGATGCCCCTTATACATCTTCCCTCGCACTGGCTCTCCTGCGGACATACGCGCCCGCATACGGCAGGGAGTGACGACGATTCGCTTATCACGTCAAAAGCTTCCTTTACGTTTCCTTCCTTGAGATGACCGATAAATTCCGGTATGTTAATCGCAACCGGACACCCTTCGATACATTTTGCATTTTTACATCCAATACACCTTTTTGATTCCTCTACAGCCTCTTCTATATTGTAACCGAGACAAACCTCGTCAAAATTTTTCGCCCTTGTTTTCGGCTCCTGTTCCCTTACGGGAATTCTGTTCAATACGTCCATTATTTGTCACCTCCGCAATTTCCGCATCCACCGTGGTGGGTGTCTCCTTCTTTTGCCTTGAGGAAAGCGCGTCCCTCATCCGTCTTATACAACTGCTGTCTCTTCATGGCCTGGTCAAAATCTACCTGATGACCGTCAAACTCAGGCCCGTCAACGCAGGCAAACTTAACCTCTCCGCCAACCGTGACACGGCACGCGCCGCACATTCCGGTTCCGTCAACCATAATAGGATTAAGGCTTACAACTGTCGGCAGGTCAAGTTCTTTTGTCAGTTTACATACAAATTTCATCATTATCATAGGGCCGATTGCAATACATACGTCATACTTTTTACCCGAATCGACAAGCTTTTGTATAGAGTTCGTAACCATTCCATGGTCTCCGTACGAACCGTCGTCCGTTGTTATGTACAGGCCGCCGGCTACCTCTTTCATCATATCTTCCATAATGAGAAGGTCTTTCGTCTTAGAACCAATAATTACATCCGCCGTCACGCCCTTTTCCTTAAGCCACTTGACCTGCGGATATACCGGCGCTGTTCCAACGCCGCCCGCAACAAACAGAATCTTTTTCTTCTTCAGTTCATCCAAAGGCATGTCCGTGAGTTCCGACGGTCTTCCAAGCGGTCCCACAAAATCCTGAACGCTGTCCCCCGCTTTCAGTTCGGCAAGAAACTGCGTTCCTGCGCCTACAATCTGAAATACGATTGTTACGGTACCCTTTTCCTTAGAATAATCACAGATGGTCAAAGGTATTCTTTCGCTCTTACTGTGCGACCGCAGTATAATAAACTGTCCGGGCAGGCAGTTCTTAGCTACACGCGGCGCCTCAATTTCCATCAAATAAATGTTGTCAGTCAGTTTTTCATCTCTAATAATTTTGTACATGGTTCTAATCTCCTTTGCAATAGTATGGAAAATAACCTCATTGCAAAAAATTATACCATATTTATTATTTGATGACAACAGAAAAATTATGCATATAGCAAAGCCTGTACCGCCACATTCAAACTGCGGCAGCACAGGCTTAAAATATCTCTTTTTACTTAAAACTATTATTCGTCTTTTATAACAAAGTGCCCTATCAGATCATTCAGTGACGTTGCCTGTAACGATAACTGTTCACTTGTCGCAAACGTCTGCTCCGCTGTAGCCGAATTATTCTGCACTACTTCCGAAATCTGATTGATTCCTAAAACAACCTGGTCCATTGCCTCTAACTGTTTCACCGAGTTGTCACTGACTTTCTGTGCTCCCGCCTGTATGTCGGTAACCCCGTGCACTACATCTAACAGTTTTTGCGCTGTTAACTGTACAATCTTAGTACCCCGTTCCACTGCCTCGATAGTAGTTGTAACAAGCTCCCTGGTATTCGCCGCAGACTTTGCACTATCCTCCGCCAACTGACGTATTTCATTCGCTACTACCGCAAACCCTCTTCCGGCTTCCCCTGCTCTTGCCGCCTCAATGGAAGCATTAAGTGACAACAGGTTTGTCTGTTCCGCAACGCTCTCAATATCACCTATTATATTGGATATCTGCATGGATGTTTTGCTTATATTCTCCATGGCTTCTTTCATATTATCCATCTGCACATTGCTCTCCTGCGCTGTTCCTCCAACTTCTACAGCAAGCTTATAGGATTGCTCAACATCATTCGTCGTTTCCCTTACCGCCTCCGTAACAGTTTCAACCGTTGCCTGCAGTTCTTCAACGGCGCTTGCCTGGTCTGTAGCCCCTTCTGCCACGCCCTGGGAAGCTTCCGATAATTGTACCGCCCCCAGATTCACCTGTTCAGATACTGTCTGAATATTTTGAATCACTTCTTTCAAGTCTGAATTCAGCATTTTTATATTCTTTAAAATTCCAAAAAAGTCCCCAATATATTTATCTTCATCTTTTTCTTTTACATTGAAGTTTCCGCCTGCCATCTCTCTAAGCAGATATTCAATATCCAATATAATATAATTCATCGTACTTACAATCTGCGCCGTTGAATCCGATAGGATCTTTGTCTCATCCTCGCTTTGGATATCCGGGCTTTCCGTATGAAAATCTCCCTGCGACATTAAATTCAGGCGTTCAGCGCAAAGACGAATCGGCCCTCCAATACGATCTCCCAAATCAGACGATATTCTCATAACGATTACCACTGCCAGTACTAACAGAACAATTGTAATAATTACTGCAACAATCAAAACTCCTACGTAATCCGTAGCGTATGTATTGACGCCTGCAGACCAGCCGTTCGTATTCGCAATCGGCGCATAAGCAATATATTTTTTGATGCCGCGAATCGTGTAAGATGAAAAACCGGACTCTCCCGCGCGCATCTTCTTATGTATTTTTGCCAGCTTTTTAAGCGACCGGGTAGTCTTTGCTTCCTCTTCGATGTTCTCCTGTCTCTCTACATTTTCTTTATCCGTATCCGCAATGGTAATCCCATTCGAATCAAGAATATATGCGCCGCTGTTTTTACTTATTTTGATATCGCTCACTATATTGTTCAGAAAATCAGGATTCGGTATGTACATTACGATTCCAACAACCTCGGAATCAGGTATGCCGTCCTTCCAAAGAGGCGCCGAAATCATCATTGACATCTCACCGGTCGTCTTGCTTGGGGAAGGCTCCGAAATATATGTATTTCCCGCCATAGCCTGCTTAAAGTATTCTCTTTCGCTGCAATCTATGCCGTTAAATATATTAATGCCGTTCTTGTCAACAATCGCTCCCTCTACTAATTCGTACTTTTTTACTTTCTGGTCAATCAGTTCTTTCTTATCTTCCGTTGACACAGTCTCCGACGACAATCTGGCTATACTGCCGGTTTCATATGCCAATGTCTGATATACCAATATTTTCTGACTAATCTCTTGCGCAGCCACTATCGCCGTCTCCTGCACCGTTTTCTTTAACAGGTATTGTTGGTTAAAAAAATTCAAAAATATTCCTATAATACCCAAAATTGCAATAGGCGGTAATGCCGTAAACAACATTCCCTTTTTAATCCTGCCGCTAATCGTCACTTTCTTTTTCTGCTTTTCTTTTCTTTTCATACAATTATTCCCTCCTTCTGGGGTTTGCTTAAGGCACTTGAGAAACTCTTTTAATCCTGCAATTTAAGATATTTTGATTTAAGGGTTTTTGAAATTACCTTTAGACTTACAACTCGCATTAATTATTATAACATTTCAACAAACAAAAATCAATAATACATATTTTATACAGCAATTTGCACAAATATTTTTCCTTTAAATTACATTATAGTAAGACCTTTTGTGCATATTTTCTCATTTTTTGTGTTTTTCTAATCTGTCAATGGCGCGCAAACCAAAAAAAATACATGCACGCCCCGGTAAGGGTATACATGTAACTGTCTTTATATTTATCTATCAAATACTGAAGTGTAGAAGCAAGACTTCTGAATGCATGGGCATGCATTACAAACTCTCCATATCCTTCCGCCTGATTGCCTCACGGCTTATCTTGCCGCTCACGGTTTTTGGCAGGCTGTCGCAAAACTCTATCATGCGCGGGCATTTGTACATTGCCGCGCGGGATTTTACAAAATCCTTGATCTCAACTTTTAATTTTGCAGACGGTTCATAGCCATCGTGCAGAACAATCGACGCCTTGACTATGCTGCCCCTTGTCTCCGACGGATAGCCTGTCACGGCGCACTCGAACACCGCGGGGTGCTTCATCAGGACGTTTTCGACCTCGACCGGACCGATACGGTAGCCGCTCGATTTTATGACGTCGTCCGTGCGGCTGACAAAGTATATGTTGCCGTCCTCATCACGGTATACTTTGTCTTTCGTATGGTATACACCGCCCTCCCATACGTCGTCATACATCTCACTGTCATTGTTGTAGCCCGAGAATATGCCCACGGGATAACCCTTTCTGCCGCTCTGGACTATTACAAGCTCGCCCGTCTCCATAGGCTTTGTCTCATTACCGTCATCCCCGACAATTTTTACGTCATACATCGGCGAAGGCTTTCCGATACAGTCAAGATGCTGTTCTTCGCCGCATAAAACGCCTGTTATAAGAGCCGTCTCCGTCTGCCCGAAACCAATCCTTATTGAAAGACCCGTTCTCTCCCTGAACCGTTTCATAACCTCGACGGGCATCGGCTCTCCGGCAGTTACAACCTGCTTTAGATTTGAAAGATTATAATCTTCTATGTTTTCACGTAAAAGGTACTTGTATATTGTTGGCGGAGCGCAGAAAGTATCGACCTCACAGTCCTGGAGAATATGAAGTATTTCGTTTGCATAAAACTGCTCGTAGTCATACACCATCACCGCCGAGCCGCATATCCACTGGCCGTACATTTTTCCCCATGCAGATTTTGCCCATCCGGAATCCGCGACCGCAAAATGAAGCCCGCCGTCCACAACCCCGTGCCAGTCGCGCGCAGTTATTATATGACTAAGCGGATACGAGTAATTATGCATTACGGCTTTCGGCTCGCCCGTGGTTCCGGATGTAAAGTACAGCATCATAGTGTCGTTCACGTTTGTTTTTACACGCGCAAAAGACGTCTGGGTTCGGTCCGTTTCTCTTCCCAGGTCATAATAGCCTTCCCTGTTCCCCGTCGTTACATACCTGAGAATATCGATTCCGTATTCTTTTGAAACACTTTCAGCCGCACGGTCAACATTAGAGAGTATTTTTTCATCATCCGCGCATATGACACACTTTACATCCGCATCCTTTATGCGGTAACTGATGTCTTCATAAGAAACCATGTCCGAGGTCGGTATCGCAACGGCGCCAAGTTTTTGTAATGCAACCATGACAAACCAGTATTCAACCCTTCTTTTCATGATTAACATAACCCTGTCGCCCTGTTTAACGCCCTTGCCGCTAAGCAGCGAGGCGATACGAAAGCTCTTTTCCCGCAGGTCTTCAAACGTATATGTAGTAACTTTCCCATCAAGGCTTTTGAATACTATCGCTCTCTTTGAAGGGGTATGTTCCGCTATTGCGTCAACGACGTCATATGCAAAATTAAAATCCTCCGGCACGTCAAACCATACGTTATTAAGTTTTCCGTCGCCGTCAAACTCTTCCCTCATATATTTCCCGCATATATCATTCATCTGTCCAGCTCCATTCATATCTCATTTTCACATTCTTATGATACGGGGTACTCCACGCTTGTATCATCCCTTACATTATCGCAAATGAAAAATCACCATTTGCACACACTTTTCCGTCAACACTAAGTTCTCCATGCATAAAATAGAATGGATGCCTCTCTTTTTTTGTGGAAATATCTATCTTTATCCTGTCTCCCGGTTTTACCATTCCCCTGAATTTCACTTTATCAAGACCGGTATACAGGGGCGTGCTTTCCTTATCCATAATATCCTTGAACATAACGCACGACGCCTGCGCCATCATCTCGCACTGGATGACGCCCGGCACAATCGGATTACCCGGAAAATGTCCCTGAAGAAAAAACTCATCCCCTCTTACGTTATAATATCCCGTCGCAGTGCCGTCCTCATTGAGGTATACCTCGTCAATGAGAAGCATTGGCTCCCTGTGCGGGAGAATCTCCATTATTTCACTTCTGTCCATACTATTTACCTGCTTTCAATACGGTATTCCATCGTTTATGTAACAATCAATTCTTATATTTCTGAGTCTAATGTAATACTTATGTCTTGTCTTGTTGATATTTAGCAAAATCACGCAGAATATTCGTTCATCTGCAAGGCGAATTTTCGACGGCGCAGCGGTAGCTGCGGCTAGAAAATTTAACGAAGCAGATGTGTGAATAGACAAGTGCGTTTGGCTAATTATTGCAGTCACGTAACGTCGAAATACAGATGGCCTTAATTCCTTTTGAACGGAATTGCATGGCCTTAAAGAGACTTCATCATCTTTCAGCGGCCGTTTTGCCATCTGTACGTCGACGCTAACTGAACAGCATTTCATATGTGTAGTTTTCTACATTATTCTTTCTTTTAGTTTACACGCGTTTTATCGCAACGCACGCGTTATGCCCGCCAAATCCGAGGGATGACGACAACGCATATTCTATATCTGATTTGAGCGCGCTATTGACTGTATAGTCTAGGTCACATTCTTCATCCTTCTCAACATAGTTGATTGTCGGCGGAATAATTCCCTCGTCAAGCGCAAGTGCCGATGCAATCAGTTCTACCGCGCCTGCCGCGCCGAGCATATGTCCGGTCATCGACTTCGTTGAACTTATATGCAGCTTATAGGCGTCGTCTCCAAACACTTTCTTTAACGCGTTCGTTTCCATCACATCGTTTAGAGGGGTTCCGGTTCCGTGCGCGTTGACATATATGTTTTCCTTACCGGTTATTCCGGCTTCCTTTGCGGCCATATCGATTGCTGCCGCCGCTCCGATTCCGTCAGGGTGCGGCGCGGTTACATGATACGCGTCGCATGTATTTCCATAGCCTGTAACCTCGGCGTATATCTTTGCATTTCTCTTTACCGCGCTCTCATAATTTTCAAGAATCAGCATTCCGGCGCCTTCCGCCATTACGAAGCCCCCGCGCCTCTTGTCAAACGGAACGCATCCCTCCTCAGGATTTTCGCTGAGTGAAAGAGCCTTGCAGTTAATGAAGCCCGCCATGGCAAGCTCGTTGATTGCGGCCTCGCTTCCGCCCGCTATTATAGCGTCCGCGTAACCGTGCTTGATTGCCCTGTAAGCCTCTCCGATTGTGTTGCTTGACGTGGCGCACGCGGTAACGACCGGAAGACTTGGACCCATTGCGCCGAATCTGATCGCTACTGCGCCGGCCGCCATGTTTCCTATCAGCATCGGTATAAAGAAAGGCGACACCCTCTCAGGCCCCTTTGTCATATATTTGCCGTCCTCGGTACAGAATGTATTGATTCCTCCGATTCCGGAACCTACGTACACGCCGAATCTCGTCTTATCGATATCCGATTCAAGAATCTTACTGTCGTCGACAGCCTGGCATGCAGCTGCCATCGCATACTGCATGAACAAATCCGAACGCCTTATGTCAACTACTGATGAATAATAATCCTTTGGATTGAAATCTTTCACCTCGCCGTCAACAAAAACAGCAAGGTTTCCGGCGTCAAATCTTTTGATTGTGTCGATTCCGCACACGCCGTCTTTGAGATTGTTCCAAAAGCTTTTAATATCGTTTCCTACCGGCGACACGACTCCCATGCCGGTTATAACTACCCTGTTATCCAAAATGATACCTCCAAGTCTGAACTTCGGTTAAATACTCCTGCCTTTAGCCTGCATATTTGTACAGAATATACAGAATCAGTAATTATTGAACCGTAACTGCGAAGTCTTCTTTATATATACATACCGCCGTCTATTTTTATCACTTCTCCCGTAATATATGTAGAGTTATCGCCCGCAAGGAATGAAACAAGCTCCGCCACTTCCTCCGCCTGACCAAACCTGCCGCACGGTATATTGCCCTTTATTGCTTCAATCTGACCCTCGTTAAGAGCCCCCGTCATATCCGTACAGATAAAGCCGGGCGCAACGGCGTTACACGTAATCCCTTTCGAAGCGTATTCTTTCGCTATAGATTTGGTAAATCCTACAACGCCTGCCTTTGACGCGGCATAATTTGCCTGTCCCGCGTTGCCCATGAGACCTACGACGGAGGCAATATTAACAATCCTTCCGCTCTTTTGCCTCATAAAGCTCCTGATACACGCTTTTGTCACGTACATGCAGCCCTTAAGGTTCGTGTCGATAACGCTGTCTATATCCTCTTCCGTCATCTGTATAATCAGTTTATCCTTCGTAATGCCGGCATTGTTTACAAGGATATCAATATGTGAGAAATCCTTAATTATTGTTTCAACCGTCTCTGAAACTTGCGTAAAGTCGCTGACATCACAGACATATATCTGAACTTTCCGTCCCATTTTCTCTATTAGTTCCGCCGTCTCGCGGGCTTTTTCACTCATATGGGCGGCAAGTATTGCGATATCAGCACCCTGCCCGGCAAGCTTGACCGCGCATGCTGCGCCAATACCTCTTGAACCTCCGGTAATTATTGCCGTTTTTCCAGCAAACATTCGAATATTCCTCCCCTCCGGGCATAGCGCCCCGTAACGCTGTCATTCGGCATAGCATACCGCCATGCCGTACGCACAGGACACCCGTTATCTGTATTACGCATACACTGAAAGCGCTTCGCAAACCTTGTCAAGCGATTCGATATCGCTCACATTGTACACTTCAACATCCGCTCCCTTAAGCGTCTTCTTCACAAATCCGGACAATGTAGTACCCGGACCGCATTCGATAAATGTATCGCATCCGTTTTCATACATTCTCCTGAGAGTCTTCTCCCACTTGACACTGTTCGAAACCTGCCTGCTTATCAGCTCGCAAATCTCGTCGGGATTATCCGGATACGGACGTGACGTATAATTCGAATATACCGTAATATCCGGCTCGTTTACTTCCATACTTTTCAGTGTTTCAGCCAGCCTGTCTGACGCCTCCGACATATACGGGGTATGGAACGAACCGCTTACCGCAAGCTGTACGCACCGGATTCCCTCTTCTTTTGTTTTCTCTTTGAATTTCTCAATTCTGTGTATTTTCCCTGCAACCGACACCTGTCCCGGACAGTTGTAATTGACGGGATATACCCTGCATTCCTCGCAAAGCGCTTTTAGCTTATCGTTATCTGCCCGAAGAACCGCAACCATGGTTCCCGGATATTTGACGTTGCACTCTCCCATGGCCTCAGCCCTGTTGCATACAAGTTCAAATGCATCATCCTCACTAAGCATCCCCGCATAAGCGTCGGCGGCTATTTCACCGAGTGAGAATCCGGCGGTCTCATCAGCATGTATACCACGCGACTCCAAAGCAACGGCACACGCATAATCTGTCGCAAACATACACGGCTGAGTATTCTCCGTCTTTTTGAGGGTTTCCTCATCAGAATCAAAGCACTGGTCTATTGTTCCGGCTCTCAGCCCCTCAAATCTGTCATAAAGCTCTTTAACCTCATCAATGTTTTCATACAAATCTTTGCCCATTCCGGAATACTGCGCTCCCTGTCCGGCAAATAAAAAAGCTATTTTACCCATTTCTTCGCTCCTGTCAATATATTTTGTGCACTTTCACATACGTTATTAATTATATATGCGCAGCTTCCGGGTTTTTTAATCATTCCCGCAATCTGCCCGCACATTACCGAACCTTCTTTCACATCGCCTTCAACCACTGCTCTCCTAAGCGCACCGGCGCCCATGGCCTCGAGCTGTTCGGCAGTTGCATCGGGAGTCCTCTCAAGTTTCACGAATTCCCTGGTCATCTGATTTTTCAGTGAGCGTACCGGATGACCGAGCGTCTTTCCGGTAACTACCGTATCAATATCCTTTGCCTTTAAAACCTTTTCCTTATAATTGTCATGGACGTCGCACTCGTCGGCGACAAGAAACGCCGTTCCCATCTGAACCGCCGATGCTCCGAGCATCAACGCCGCGGCCATTCCTCTTCCGTCGGCTATGCCTCCGGCCGCTATGACAGGAATCGTAACCGCGTCGGCAACCTGGGGAACCAGCGCCATCGTCGTAGTCTCGCCGACGTGGCCTCCGGATTCGCAGCCTTCCGCCACTACGGCGGCTGCTCCCAGACTTTCCATCCTTTTTGCAAGGGATACGCTTGCGACAACAGGAATCACTTTCACTCCCGCGCCGTGCAGCTTATCTATGTACTGTGCGGGATTGCCTGCACCTGTAGTGACAACCCCTATTTTTTCCTCACATACAACTTCCACGGCCTCATTTATATATGGGCTCATAAGCATTAGATTCACGCCGAAAGGCTTATCGGTAAGTTTCCTTGCCATATGAATCTGTTCCCTGAGCTGTTCTCCGTCAGAGTTCATAGCCGCAATAAGACCGAGACCTCCGGCATTAGAAACAGCCGCCGCAAGTTTTGCGTTCGCTATCCATGCCATCCCCCCCTGAATTACCGGATATTCTATACCAAGCAATTCACATATAGGACTCTTTATCATATGGCACCCCCATTATTTATTTTCTTCAATATAATCACAGAGCTTTTCAATGTTGTCTATATCCTGAGACAGCTCGATTTTGCAGTCCGTCTCCTCCTCAATCTGCATTACAAGCTCCATAATATCGAGCGAGTCAAGTCCAATCTCCTTGAATGTTTCTGTCGTAGAAACCTCAGACGCTTCTTTTCCAAGATATTCAGCCACTATATTTACTACTGTTTCTTTCATAATTCAAATCTCCTTTTAATTAAAATATAATTTTTTCACATGCTAACGGTGGGTGTTACACCCATGTCAATCAAATAAAAAATAAAAATGATGAATTTTTTTCAAACATAGGTTATTATGTTTCTATGCATAACCGAAAAAAAATATAATGTTATTCACTTGGGAGGATGTATACTAATTATGAAACCAATTTTTCCTAAAGTCAATACCGGACTTAACATTGTAATAGTAGGGGGCGGAAAAATAGGCGTTGCGCTAATCGAACAGCTTACCGCCGAGGGGCACGACATAACCATTATTGACAATAACCCCGTAAGAATACAGACAATTACAGATATGTACGACATAATGGGCATAGCCGGAAACGGGGCGAGTTACGGAATTCAGATGGAGGCCGGCATTGAGAACGCCGATTTGATAATCGCCGTCACAGGTTCGGACGAGCTTAACCTTCTTTGCTGTACGGTTGCAAGCCAGGTCGGAAACTGCGCCTCTATAGCAAGGGTAAGAACCCCTGATTACAGCAAGGAGGCCGGTTACCTAATTAAGAAGCTCGGACTTGCCATGATTATAAACCCGGAACTCGAGGCGGCCAAAGAAGTTGCAAGGATTATATCGCTTCCTATTGCCCTTGACGTAACCACATTTACCCATGGACAGGCCGACCTTGTCAAAGTAAAGGTAACATCGAACAGCCCGCTTGACAATATGATGATTTCGGATATTGCACACAATATATCCAATGACTTCCTAATCGGGGCCGTTGAGAGAGATAACGAAATATTCATACCTTCCGGCAATTTTACAATAAAGTCGAACGATAAAATATCAATCGTGGCCGCCAGGAAAGACATACACAACACGCTAAAAAAACTTGGATTTAAGACGACAACCGTGAAAAACTGCATGATTATCGGCGGCGGAAAGGTCGCATACTATCTGGCGTCCCAGCTTTTGTCGGCAGGCGTCGCGGTCAAAATAATAGAACAGAGTAAAAAACGCTGCGAACAGCTAAGTATACTGCTGCCGAAAGCGGTAATTATTAACGGCGACGGAACCGACGCGGGCCTTCTTGACGAAGAGGACCTTCCGGGCGTCGACTCATTCGTTCCGTTAACCGGAATCGATGAAGAAAATATTATGCTTACGCTGCACGCAAAGCAGGTTTCAAACGCCAAGGTTATCACGAAGATAAACAGGCTCGGCTTTAAAGACGTAATCAATACGCTTGATTTAGGCAGCGTCGTATATCCGCGGTTCATCACAGCCGAGGCAATCATAGCATACGTCAGGGCGCTTAGCAATTCAATGAACAGCAATGTGGAAACTCTGTACCATATGTTCAACGGACGGGCGGAGGCAATTGAATTCTATATAAAGGAAAAATCAGCCGTGACAGATATTCCGCTGATGAACCTTAAGCTTAAGGACAATCTCCTTATCTGCCTTATTAACAGAAACGGCCGCGTATTCATCCCCGGAGGTAACGATTCGTTCAGGGAGGGCGATTTTGTAATGCTTGTCACAACGCACAAAGGTTTCGGAGATATAAGGGACATACTGAAAAAATAATTATTTACTCTATATAAAAGTGAATCAGAGATAGAAATTATACGAGCTAAGTTTAAGCGAATCATCTGAAATGTGAGAGGTACATGCAAAATGAACACTTCAATTATAAGATATATTTTAGGGCATATTTTAAAAATGGAAGCGGCTTTTATGCTTCTTCCCTGTATCGTTTCCATTCTATATAAAGAACCCAGAGAGGGACTCACTTTCCTTGCGGTATTAATCATATGCGGTCTGGTAGGTATTCTTGCCTCTATTAAAAAGCCCGCAAGCGCTACGTTTTATCTGAAAGAGGGCTGTATTGCAACCGCTCTCAGCTGGATACTTCTCAGTATATTCGGCGCACTGCCGTTTGTTCTGACAGGTGAAATTCCATCTTTTACGGACGCGCTTTTTGAGACCGTATCCGGTTTCACGACAACCGGTGCGACAATACTTGAAAGCCCCGAATCGCTGTCGTACTGCTCTCTCTTCTGGAGAAGCTTTACACACTGGATTGGCGGTATGGGAGTGCTCGTATTCCTTCTCGCCGTAGTACCTTTAAGCGGCGCTTCGAACTTTAACCTGATGAAAGCGGAAAGCCCGGGGCCGTCAGTCGGAAAGCTTGTACCCAAGGTACAATATACCGCGCGCTTTTTATATATCATCTATGTATTCCTCACCATTATAGAGTTTATTTTTCTGGTCGCCGGCAATATGTCCGTTTTCGACGCGCTGACAACCTCGTTCGGTACAGCGGGTACCGGAGGTTTCGGCGTTAAAAATGACAGTATAATGAGCTACTCTCCATACATACAGTGGGTAGTTACGGTATTTATGATTCTTTTCGGAATTAATTTCAACGCCTATTACTTCATCCTGATTAAGCAGTTTAAAAAGGCGTTCAAGATTGAGGAAGTAAAATATTACCTTATCATTATAGGGGTATCAATACTGATGATTACGGCGTCGACATTTACGACTATAAGCAGCCTTTCATCGACATTCCGCCACGCTTCCTTTCAGGTGGCGTCTATCATTACGACGACCGGTTTCTCAACCGTCGATTTTAACATGTGGCCGCAGACCGCAAAATGCGTTCTCGTACTTCTTATGTTCATCGGCGCGTGTGCGGGAAGTACTGGCGGAGGTATAAAGGTATCAAGGCTTGTAGTTCTTGCAAAAACAGTTGTTAAGGAACTCAATTCATTCATACATCCCAAAAGCATCAAAAAGATTAACGTAAACGGCAAACCGGTCGAGCACGAGGTTGTCCGCGCGGTAAACGTATATTTTATTACATTTATGATTATATTCAGCTTTTCGGTACTGCTTCTGTCATTCGAGGGCAAAGACGCCGTGACAAGCTTTACGGCGGTCGCCGCCACAATTAATAATATAGGACCGGGGCTTGAGCTCGTCGGTCCTATGGGAAACTTCTCATGTTTTAACATGTTTTCAAAATATGTCCTTATCTTTGATATGCTCGCGGGACGTCTCGAACTATTTCCACTGCTTATTATGTTCCATCCGGCAATATGGAAAGACGTCGTGCGCAAGAAAATAAAAAGATAAAAATAAATTCAATAATCCCTTATATCAAATATTACGTCATACTGTACATCACGGCTGTCCTGACGTACAGTATGGCTTTGGGAAGGTTTGGTATAGGACCACATATTTTTAATCTGTCCCTTAATATCCGTGAAATCCCAAAGCAGGCTGCTGCGGTATGCGCTGTTCGGGTCCCTCACAATTATTTTCCCGTCCTGTAATCCCGCAAGAACAATAAAATGCCCGCGCGCGGTAAATATTCCCGGACGCACACTGCATATTACAGGGTGTCCGGCCTCCAGTTCAGACATGACGGCGCTTTCACTAAGTCCAAGTTCACGCCCATACAGGCCGACATACCCGGCTCCCTCTGTCATAAAACTCCACGAAGTTCCGGTGCCTCTTAAGTAATATCCCCTCTCCATAGCGTACGAGGCAGCCTGATCCGGCGTTACGCCGCTTTCACCATTAACGAAAAGGGAGACCATCGCAAGGCAGACAGGCGCACAGCCCGCCAGTCCTATACAGCTGTCGCCGTAGCTCTCATACCCCCACCTTTTGTCCCACTGCAAAAGCAGCGGAAATTCTGCCTCCAGCTCGTCTTTTGTATACGCAGCATTACACACTCTGTCTTCATCATTATATCCAAGTACAAAATCGGACATTCCCGGTTCATTGCAAAATGCAGCCAGAACATTTTCTGGGTAATCCTCAAACCTTTTATTTATTTTTTTGTACGTCTTATCAAGGGCGGCAAGTTCTTTCATGCGCTTTTTCAGCGCCGCTCCCTCATAAATACGGGGACTAAGCGGGTCAATGGAAAGCTTTTCATAGTCAGACAATTTCAATGCGGAAACTGCGTAAGAACTATCTTCTGCGGATCCTGTCCCATTCATTATATAACCGTTATCATTTTCTTCCACCACGCCCCTGCTGTCCGCTTCGGAACTTTTTATGATGGCAGAGCCACCGGCGCTTCCTCCTTCGTCATACTCTCCGCTTACCATTTCAGACGTCCTTATATTCTCTGCGCCCGGCATTGCAAAACCGTTATTGCGCCGTGCGGCAATTAGCACGGCAAGTACGGCAAAGAGTATGGCGGCAACTGTTCTAAATATAATTATTTTATATCTTTTCCTCATATTTTGATCCCTCATCTTTTTTACAGTGTACGATACATTGAAACTTCGCATATAAAGCGGCGCCCATGTCATTGTTTTCTTACAGCAGAATAATAAATACCTGTATCCGGGATGTTTGCCCCATGTATCATTGTTGTATCAATTCATCAAAACACGTCATTCCCCATTCAAACACCTGCTTATCTTTTAACGTATTGTTCCTTATCAGGAACGGCACTTCCACATCCGCGCCCTCCAGGTCGTCATGGTATGCGGCATATATTTCTATACCGCGAGCAGATGTAACCACATGAAAATCCGGCATTTTGTTCATAGTCATTTTATAAAACTCAAGGAACAGGTTGCTGTGAATTTCATAATCGCTCCAGTCGTCACTATATTCCACCGCTATCTTACCCCTGTCATCAATCATATGAATTTTTCCGTCTTGTTTTCCGTCTTGTGCATAAACAACAGTTGAATTGCCTGTAATCGTCTCTGTCACGGATATTTTATATATTGTCATAAATTCCGTATCGACTATCATCCTTACCTCTCCTTCCCCCCCGTCATATACAAGATACCAGCAGGCAAATCCGTTTGATTCACTGTCTCCGTAGCTGACATATTGCGTACACGATTTTATTTTTTCCTCGAATATGTCCGGTACTATATTTTTGAAATACTTGTTTATCGTGCCAATCTGGATTCCAACTCTCTTAATGAATTCTTGTTTATTTTCATCTGACATTTCCGCATTAATCTGTGCAAACTTAGTTTCTTTTTCACATTTTGCGTATATCTTCATCTTATCCCATACGTTGTCGTATTTCACCTGATACGTGCTCACATCCATATCCATGATTGTCTCGCCATTCTCAAAACTGCTTCGAAATACTGCCGAAACCATGCAGGTAAAATATACCGACAGGGCAAATATACCAAAAACCGCGGCTATATATAGGAACTGTCTAAACTTCATCGCGCACCTCCGGTATCATAATTTCTATCTGCGTTCCGACGCCTTTCGTACTCCGTATATTCCACTGCCAACTGTGAAGCTTGATGATCTCCTCGCACAGAGCAAGTCCAAGTCCGGCTCCGCCCTCTTTCCTGGTTCTTGATTTATCCACCATATAAAACGCCTCGGTAATTCTTTTTATCTGGTCGCCGTCAATTCCAATACCGTCGTCACGCACGGTAATTACCGTACATTGCCCTGTTCCATGGCGATTGGTATCGCCGTCACCCGGGCAGTTATTATCAAAACCCACGCCTGTCTGCCCGCATTCTTCATACGTTCTCTTCTCCGCACTAAGCCCAATAACTCCGCCTTGTCCAACCGCTTTTCTCGCATTATCTATCAGATTTGTCAGAAGCGTTATCACAAGTTCCCTGTCTCCGTATATCGTGTCAGCCTCCGCCGATAGTTTGAGCGTCACACTCTTTTTTGTCAAAGAAAAAGAAACCATTCCATCAACGGCGTCAAACAAATCTTTTATACCTATCTCCTCGAACCGAATCTCATCATGCGCAATTCCCGACAGTTCAAGCATTTTATTCGACAGTTTCTCAAGCCTCTTTCCCTGACTGTTAATATAACCGGCACACGTAATCCTGTCGCTCTCAGCAAGTTCCATAGTAAGAAGCATCTCACTGTATCCAATTATTGAAGTAAGCGGCGTTCTCATCTCATGTGCAAACGCACCCGTAAAATTCTCAAGCTTTATGATATTATCCTGAAGGTTATCCGCCATATTGTTAAAATGCACCGCCAGCTCAGTGAATTCATCGCTTCCCCGGACTCGGGCCCTGCTCTCATAATCCCCTTTTGAAAACCTGTTTGTCACTGTATTGAGATTCCTGACAGGCTTTGTGATACTTCCGGATATAAGCGCGGCGGCCGGAAACGACAAAAGCAGCATTACCCCAAGGACAATAATATATATCTGTAATATCTTCTGCTGAATCTCATATACATATTCTATATCACGAAACTTTTCTACCCAAATTGTGCCGGAATCTATTTCCAATACTATCAGACTCTCAATGAAATGTTTTGCACCGACATTTCTTATGCGTGCCGCTCCCTCTTTTGCGTTTATTTTCGTATCCCATTTTTCCTCGGGCAGCGACCTGTTTTCATACAGCAGAAAACCGTCGCCGCGCCATATTCTAATATAATCCTGCCCGCCGTCGACATTTTCATATATATTTTTAATGATATCCACCGCTGTCGACTCCCCTATAGGATATTTATCAGGCAGAGCGTCAAACGACGCCTCCATCGAATATCGGAAAAGCCACAAATCTAATTCATCCCTCTCCCTCTCATGGGTAAGACTCATAACAAATGTAACCTGAAGTATGACATTGCCAAGCAGCACGAGACTTACCGCAACAAGAACGGATATACTGAAAAATTGTTTCCAAAATACTTTCATCTATTTCACCACCAGACGATACCCTATTTTGTAAACCGATATTATATCATTCTCAAGGTCCAGCTTTTTCCTGAGCCGTTGTACGTGCAAGTCTACGGTTCTGCTGTTTCCGAGATACTCACTATCCCACACCCTTTCATATATAACATTTCTGTAAAGCGCAATGTTAGGGTTTCTCAAAAATAACAACAATAGCTCGAACTCTTTTAGCGTAACGTCGGTCACGATTCCGTTTTTCTTTATTTCCCTCGATTCAGTGTCTATCTCCAAATCCTTGAACCTATACTTTGTTACTGATTTTTTATATCGTCTTAGTACGCTCTCGACGCGCGCAAGCAGCTCGGTTATCTCGAACGGTTTCGTAATATAGTCGTCCGCGCCCGACTTAAGGCCCCACACCTTGTCCCTGGTACTGTTTTTCGCGGTCAGAAAAATAACCGGAAGCTCCATAGTTTTTGCGTACTCTAAAAGCTCGTAGCCATCAATCTCAGGCACCATAATGTCAAATATTCCGATATCAAACCTATGCTCTTCAAGCATGTCGGCAGCCGCACCGCCGCTATATGCAATATAGCACGCATAACCCGCATTTTTAAGATTCATATACAAGAGATTTGCAATAATCTCATCATCTTCAACAATCAGTACTTTATTCGTTCTCATGAAAGTTCCCTCCGCTCTGTATGATGGGTATTCAAAAGGCCAAAGCTGCTCACCCAAATATGAAAACAGCATTTGACCTTGTCGCATGAAAACGTTTTAATACACGTTTCCTAAAATATATTTATAATATGCTATGAATTGTATCAAAGTTGCATCAAAACACTCCGTTCATCCTCATTCAGCCGCCTGTATTCACCCGGATTAAGCGTTTCATCCA
Organism: Lachnospiraceae bacterium; assembly: GCA_022790615.1. Lineage (GTDB taxonomy): Bacteria > Bacillota > Clostridia > Lachnospirales > Lachnospiraceae > V9D3004. The sequence goes on along the minus strand of JAAVXK010000128.1, from coordinate 2,390 downwards.
GACGAACGGCCCCCATCGACAGCCTCTTTAAATACGTGACTCTGCACCCAGCCGCCTCAAACATTCTCTTTATCTGATGATACCTGCCCTCTGTTATTGTAACCCTGACTTTCGAATTACATGCAGAAGTTATAATCTCAAGTCCGGCCGGAAGCGTCGGCTTATCATCGCCGATGTCAATTCCCTGCTCAAACATTTTTACTGTCTCAACTGTTACTTTTCCTTCAATCTCGGCATAATATACCTTATTCACGTGCTTTGTCGGAGAGAGCAGGCTGTGCGCAAGACCTCCGTCGTTCGTTATAAGCAAAAGTCCCTCCGTATCTTTGTCAAGCCTGCCGACAGGAAAGAAGCCTTCCCGCCTAATCTCAAGAAAATAGTCCATAACCGTTTTTTCCCTGTCGTCATGCGTCGCGCTGACACATCCGGCCGGCTTATATAGCATGTAGTATTCGTATTTTGAATACTTTATCTCGCTGCCATTATAAGAAACAACGTCTTTTTCAGTATTTATTTTTGTTTCGGGCCTGTTTACAGCTAAACCGTTAACCGTCACGCATCCCTTTTTTATATCGGATTTTACGGCGCTTCTGCTCCCAAAACCCATCTCACATAATAATTTGTCTAGTCTCATGTTCATATTATATTCCATTTATGCAAAGATGGCAAACAGTAATGCAGTAAAAGTATATTGAAAAATATTTCTGCATATGCTATAATGCCAATAGGCAAAAGATATGAGTAATGTATGAAATCAAAGAACGAATCCCCCGACCGTGGTGCGACACAGTTGGGGGATTCTTCTTTTCGTTTATACCGGCAAAGCACCCGGTAGGCTATTTGTTGCTCCTATCATTACTGTCTAACCATTTGATGATGTAGTGGCATGCCACACCAGCCGCGACAGCAATTAAAAAAGATATGAGTACTGACATGAAATCACCTCCTCCCGTTGCCGGGTATTGGCGAGCAACGCAATAATTGTAACACATTATTTAATGCATTACCACTAATAAGTTAGAAAAAACAGTTAGAATCATAGCTGCCGGCATCTGCTGTTTGCGGGCATAAATTTGATAATTGACAAATAATTTTCCTTGTTATATAATTAATTTATATAAACAACTTATATAACTTCATTATATTACGGAGGTCCACAATGCCAAAGCAGAGAATAACAAAAGAAATGGTTATCGACGCCGCATTTGAAATAGCGCGAAATGATGGGATGGAGCAGGTTATTTTAAAAAATATAGCGGGTAAAATAGGATGTTCCGTCCAACCAATATACAGCTATTGCCGAAATATGGACGGTTTGCGTCAGGATGTTGTTGAAAGAGTGAGATTTTTTATTCATGAATATGTGAATGCATATATTGATAAAAATGATTTGTTCCGCAGCACGGGCAGGGCTTACATTCAATTGGCAAAAGAGGAGCCGAACCTTTTTAAAATATTCATTCTGCATGTCAGGAACGGTATTACATCACTTGACGATTTGTATAATTCTGAAACCGCTCCCCATACCGCAGAATACATCGCTGATACACTTAACATAAGTTACTCACAGGCCAAACAGCTGCATTTGAATATGTTAATCTACACAATCGGCATCGGTACTATTTTTTCAGTAACGACGCCGGGTATAGCAGCCGACGAAATATATAAACAGCAGGAATCGGCATATGAGGCATTTTTAAATCATGCTCTTATACAACATCCTCCAACATAACACGCAAATATATCCGCGTCATCGCAGGAAGCTATATAAGTTATGAAATGCTCACCTGCAAAATTTGATTACGAAATATAAAAATTATAATCTTTTACTTTTATAAAAAGGAGAACAAAATGCAAAACGGAATTATTTTATACAAGTCTAAATATGGCGGAACCGAAAAATACGCCCGAAAGCTACATGAAATAACAGGCTTTGAACTGGCTGAAACAAAAAAGACAAAGCCGGAAGACGTAATGCAATATAAAACGATTATACTGTGCGGGGGAATATACGCCTCCGGAATCGCAGGACTTTCATTTCTTAAAAAAAATTATGATAAACTAAAAGATAAGAATCTTACAATATTCTGCGTCGGCGCTTCCCCATACGATGAAAATGCACTAGAAAAAATCAGAGCCTTTAACTTGAAAGGAAAATTGAAAGATATCCCGCTTTTTTACGGTCGTGGAACATGGGATGAAAGCATTATGACATTCAGGGACCGGACATTATGCAGGCTTTTACAAAAAGCAGTAGCAAAAAAAGATTCCGCTTCATGTGAACCGTGGATGAAAGCGCTTATGTCCGCGTCAGGTCAAAAATGCGTCTTGACGGATAAAAAATATTTAAGTCCGCTGATTGAATTTTTAAATGACTCTATTAAAACTAT
>JAAVXK010000099.1 GCA_022790615.1 Lachnospiraceae bacterium | reverse complement strand
GCTGTTATTGGTTTTAAGTAAATTTGACATCTCACTTATGACAATTTCAATAAGAATATTTCCTTCAATATTTTTTGTTTCCTTCGCAAGCTTTGTCAGAAATTTAATAATATTGCTGCCTGATGAATTATTTATGATGGGTAAAATATTGGCCGCCAGCTTTGTAAGCTCATTTCTTGCAATTTTTTTGTTTACTCTATATTCTGCGTATTTTTTTAGCGTATTAATCATTATGTTTTCCTCCTGGTAATTATTGTTGTTATGTTTGGACTTCATTATCATGCTATCAGGCAGTTGGACCAACAGTGGGTAACTCGCCCCAAATAGTTAGCACCGCATTAACCACGTGTTCTGGTTCTGACGTTTGTAAGGTCTGACGACCCTGTATAGAATTTGCATAGCTGCACCTGTGGTTGTTACCTACCTGCGTTTTAACCCCGTCAAGGACAATAAATTTCTGTGTTAGTATGCTTACGCTGTCCGTTGTAAGCATGTCTATTGTTTTATATTCTTTGATATCCATAAAATCTCTCCTTAAATCATAATATACTGTAAGCAATATCAACATAGATACTACGTGCGCCGCTTCCACTGTTCCTAAATTGTATAATTTCCTTGGAATTAAAAATCACTACCGGTGACATTGTCCTAGTCTGGGTAAATGTGGTTGAGGTGGACGTATAAATCCCTCCAAACAGCATGAAATTGAGGGGGTAATTAATTGTTTTCATGGTAAAAGGTAAACCTTTAATATATATCTCCGTCTTGTCAGTGGCGGTTGTCAGCGTCACACGACCCTTAAGGTGTACAAGCCGCCCTACCTTTTCGTACAGCCCATACGAGCTCGATACTGACAATGCACATAACCTGTTGCCGTCATCATAATAAATGTCCGGTGTCCAAGTACCTTCCTCATACTCGGCTGCCCCAATTCCGCCCGGTGTGATATTGATGCTTTTGTTTGTATTACCCATAAATACATCCTGCGTCTGGCCGTTGAATTTTACCTCAAGGCCGTGCATTAATCCTACTGTTACATTTGATACGGAGCTTATCGGATTATACAAATCTCCAGTCAGTTCCCAACATCCGTTTCCGCTGTCGCCCGAACTGTTATACCGAAATGTATATATACCTCCGGCATGTACAAAATAATACGCACCGCCCGGGATTGTCGTGGCTGTCTGTAATATATTACCTTTATAATATAATTTTTTTGCTCCGGTTCCGTTGATATTAAGTGTCGACGGTGTACTATGTGTGTTGTTTACGAACTTTACAATAACCTCAACGTCGTCCTCAAGTGCAAAACTGTCGTCTACAGTGACTGTTTTTGCGGCAGTGCCTCCATCCGTACTGCATATTCCGTAATAACTTACTTTCCTGCGTATTTCTGCCAGTTTATCAACAGTATTATCTACCCATCCAGGGTTACCATATTTGTCAGTTCCCCAGACTTTATTAGCGTTTCCGCTTCCTTTTGCAACATAGCCTTCACTATCCTTTGTATTTGCTTTCCATGTGTTGTTATCAGTTGTCTTAAATCCGCTGTCATTAGTAAGCTGGCTGGTTTTTGTAGGTATTGCCGGTTTGTTTGTCAGATTGTTGTAGTTTTGCAAATCTGATGCGTGTTTTCCGTCGACCGTGTCGGCATTTACTGCTTCTTCGACTGTTGAGTCAACATGTGCGATTTCTCTCCAGTTTTCCCATGTAGTTGCAGAGCCCGCTCTATGGTACAAGTTTCCATTTCCGGTAAATCCTAATTCATGCGCTTTTCCGCCTGTTGAGTTAGGCCATGCCCTATATCCGATGACCTGTGTCAGGGTAGAACCGTCTGTTTCGCCAATTGCTTCTTTTGTCTTGATTCCTGCAGATTTAAAAATACTGTTGTAATCATTAGGAGTTGTTGGTTCATTTCTTAAATCGTTGTTTGCATTACCGCCATATAATACGTTTGCTTTGTTAACAGATTTATTGGAATCGGCAGTATTATTTACATTTCCCAATCCAATATTAGCGGGGGTAATATTGACGCTGCCTGTCCTGTAAGTAGATTCAGCGTTACCCTTAACGCCTGTCACCGCTGATGTGTTTGCATCGTCCCGCCACGCAGGATTTCCATCAGCATCGGTTTTCCACACCTTGTTGGCCTGTCCAAGTCCTTTTGCAACATAGCCTTCGGAATCTTTTGTGTTGGCTTTCCAGGTATTTGTATCAGTATTTGTGTCTGTCCATGGAACATTTACATACATCTGTTCATTGCTTAACTGAACCGGATAATTTTTACCATTTTGTGTGTATCCGACTTTCACGCCGCCGCGGACGGTTGGCGAAGCAGCAGGAAGGGAGTAATTGTTTGCGCCGGTGGCAATGCCGTCCAGCTTCTTCTTGTCCGCTGCCGACATGAGCCCCTCGGTAGTCTGTGTGGCGGGAGGGTAGCTTTCGGGCGGGCAGGTGGCGCCGGAGTCAGCCGCGTATGTGCGGCAGACGTCTTCCAGAACATATTTTTTTGAAAAGTCGCCCTGTGGTATAACTAGATGTACTTTGTCGTATAATTTCGGGTTGATATTATTTAGCGTTACTGTATAATCAGTATCTTCGTATGTCAGCCGGTATGTTTTTTGGGTACCGGGGTATACTTCAGTGACGGTGCAGAGATACGTCATATCTTTATTTGCGGTTATGTTTTTCTTTTCAACTGCCTGGTATATTGTGTCGCATATGGATTTGCTTATATCATTTATCAATTTCTATCAGTCCTCTCATAATGGGTTCTACAATTGTGTGAATGTATCCGTCGCCACCCCGCTTTTCGTAATCGTCAAATAAATCCCAGAAAGCGTCTTTCTCAAGTTCTGACCATTCTCCGATATTTTTGTATTCGTTGTAATACCGGATAAGGCTGTCTTTTAGTTTTTTTATTTCCGTTTCATTATTTTTGCGCTCCATTTCACTCAGAGTATTGGATATTTTGTCGACTGTTTCCGTAAGGCAGGTTAGTTTGCGCCCGGTTTCAATTAATAGTTTGTGGTCGGCGTCTATATTTTGTTTCCATCTGACCGGCTTCCCAATGTAGACGGAGAATTTACCTATGACGTCGATAATGGATAAAAGTCCGTATATAATGATAAATATTCCTATAATAATATAGGTAATATCAAGGTTAAATAAGTTTGTTATTGATTCCATTCATTGTTCACCAAGTCTTTCCAGTGTCCGTGCACTATTTTGCTTTTTGTATTCCCGCGGCGATAAGCTTTGCAATTTTTCTTCTTTTCGTCAGGCCTTTGGCCTTTTTGTAATCGTTCTTGTTTGTGCAGAAAAATGTTTCTATTAATATGGCTGGGGGAGTTGTTTTGTTCAACATATATAAATCGTTACGTTTTACAATGCCCCTGTCCCTGAAAATACCGGCAAGCTGATTCTGGATAGCGGAAGCATATCGTTTACCCTTATCGGATATATATAAAACTTCACAGCCATTTGCGGAAGGAGAGGCGGCGTTCAGATGTAATTCAACTACAAGGTCATAATTACCGGAATTGATAATTTCCAGTTTGTGTGGCTTCTCCTGCTTGGATGATGTAAATTTCTTTTCCGGACATATGATAGTATCAACGCTATGACCGTTTTTTTTCAGTTGCGCGGCGAGCTGCTTGGAGAAATTTTTGCACCATTTGTATTCGATACAACCGCCGTATTCCCTTCCGTCCGCGCTTGTATAGCTTCCGTTTATTAATCTCGAGTGTCCGACTGTCAATGCTATTTTCATGTTTTATCATTCTCCTTATTTGAATTTATTTTGATTTCTATGCCTAATATTTTGGCTAGTGACGTCAGGGCCTTGCCCACATAAATGGTAATCGCGGATGTCATCATGAACATCGGAGTTATGCCGATGGAAGACAGGTCTGTAGCTTCAAAGCAAAATGACGTGCCTACAAATATGGCTGAAATAATGACGGCTTTTATAAGGCCGGTTAATAATTTTTTTATGTCAAACCTCATATTTTTGCTGCCAATGTTATAATAGATACCGGCGGCAATATTAAGGGTTATTGCAATAAAAAGAATGGGTAACAGATTAAAAATTTCTTTCATACATCTTACCTTCTTTTTGATATATTTTTTTGTTTTTTATTATCATTTTATTTGTTTGTTTTCCAATAGTTCCATGCTTTTTCAGTTTCGGGTTTGTAATAGTATGCAATTAGCTTGCCGTCGTATCCCTCGTCAATCCATACGGGCTGGCAGTTCATTTTTGCATATAGGACAATTTGTTTTATGTTGCACAGTTTTATCAGATTGTTTTCTCCATAGACGTCTTTCACGTCTTCGAAAGTCTTACATTTTAACAATTTTGTGTTACCACCTTTCCGGCTCGGAGGCGTCATGAAAGCCGGTGCATAACATGATAAGGCTTTTGCTGTTGGCGCCGTAGAGCTGCATCAATCAAATACACCATCAAGCCGCGGGGGAGTATTGTATGTACTCCGTTCCGGCTATTGCGGACAAGCGTTCTGTGGATGCTTAGGACCGCTGCCTGCTGAAATAACGATAAAAAAATGGGATAACTATTCATAGTGAATAGCTATCCCTCTATATCAATAATGAGCAAAAAGCCCATTGTCACAATCCACTATTTACTATCCGTACCGGTCTTAGCTGCCTATTCGGACTTCTCAATAAGAGTAAGGTCAAGTATATTTCCTTCGGCGTCAGCCAGAAGGTCGCATGTAATGGTTATCGAAGACGGGTCTCCGTTGTTCGTGAAGCCAAGAGACATAGTACTCTGCGGGGCAACCTTGTATGCGGTAAGCTTGTATGGAAGCACCTCGTCGTTCTCTGTCTTCATGATTGTGTCGCCGTATACAATGAAGTTCTTAGGGAAGCTCGTAGACTTGATATTGATTCTCTGAACGTCTTTTGCCAGCTCTTTCATATAATATACGATTACCTTATCTGTACCTGCCTTTTTGGTAACTGTTATTTCATTTGCCTGTGCTGCAGCTGTAAATGTAAGCTCGGTTCCACAGTCGTCGTCGCCTGCATATACGCATATGCTGTCATTAATAGGAGCAGCCTTGAGCGTTACTGTAGCTGAAGTCTCAGCAGCGGCTACGTCGAATTCCTCCCTTGCAAGGAATTTTGCGTTACTGCTCAGCTCGCCGCCGGTTATCATCTGCCAGAGCTTGACAGTCTGAATCTGCGTCTCGATAGTGAGCGTTCCGCTTCTTTCACCTGCAAACTGGATACGTTTCGGGTGTCCCTTTCCGCCGTAAGCAAATACGGATTCGCCGGTAAGCTCGGTAGTGGATACGTTTGCAAAGTCTAAGTTTAAAAATGGTTTCTTTGTAGAGTAATCTACAAAAATAAGGTCGCACACCTCTCGGTTTGCCATGTTTGCGTTAGTCATAATAGTTTCCTCCTTGGATTTGAAAGTATTTATAAATGAAGGCTTATATTTTTAAGCCTTATTTATCGTTGTCGATTGTTTTGAACCATGCGCCCGCGTCAAAATGATTGTCCTTGTCGCCCCATGCGGCAACGCTCATAGACTGGATGTTGTATATAGTGTTATTTGACAGTCTCGCAAAACAGTCCCACACCTGGAATACCGTAAGGTTCCATATATTGATAATGTTTAGGGAGTTGCTTTTGCACGCGACGGCGGATATGATATTACCCAGTTCAAAGTTTTTGTCAGGCGCCGACTGGCGTTTGTTTTTTCGGCCCCGTTGTATTTTTTTCATTATTTCGGCGGCTTTTTTATTTTTGATTTCACTTACGTCCTCTGACTGGTATTTTATATAGTTGCGCTGGAAAATTACATTACAGATACTGTTATAGTTCTGCCTGTTGATTGTGCCGATAATGTCTTTGTCTTTTTTTATGATGAAACAATTGTCGGCGGGAGAGTAGACGGCTGTTTCTGCCATAAAGAAGTTAAATATTTTTTCTAATAACGATACTGTCCGCTTATCGCCGGTCAGCAATTCAAATATGTTTATTTTTGACTTTTCGTCTTCGGGCAGCATTTCGTATTCTTCTTTCATACCGGACATATCAAAAAAGGACTGTACAGTCATGGAAAGTATGCCCAGATAGTATTGGTATGTCTGAATGCCTATAGATGATATGTCTTTTAACGTCGGTGAAATAATGCCGCCCGCGTCCTGTATATAAACAGGGTCTGGTGACAGCAAATCAAAATAACTTAATTTCAAAGAATCACCTTCCTGTCTTTTGAGTTTGCCCGCATGAAAACTGATCTGCGGGGTTTTGCTAGTACAGCATTGCACAAATAACAATGATGTACTAGTAGAATGATAAATAGATTTTTAGATATATAGAATACAGCCGGCGATGCATTCAGACCTGAAGTACCGCCGGCTGTGGAAGAAGATTAGGGTATACCATTAAAAGAAAGGCGTTTATTTTATAAAAAAATCGTCTGAGCGCAGGAAAATCAAGCGTTCCGGGAGTTTTTAAAATCATTTCAATTTTTGTTTTCTCTGCACTTTCTAATTCTTTTTATATTGTTTGCCGCGCCTGCCTCCTTTGAGCATACATTACAGTACTGTTTGTTTGTTCCGGTTCTTTTAATTATCCGGCCGCATCTTTTACATTGCTTGTATCCTTTTTTAAAATGTGCGATGTACTGGTTGCCGATATTTTGAAATTCGCGTATTTTATATGCAATTTCGCCGGCGTCGCTTAACTCTACCTGTATGTTAAGATTGTCAATCTTTTTGCCAAATGAGATAGTTCCTTTCCTATATAATTCATGTAACAGTTCGTTTCTTTTGGCGCATGGCAGCGTGACATTTGCAAGTTTAAATATTTCGGATAGACCTTTTGCATCTTTTTTGTTAACCCAGCCGCCGCATTCCATATATCTTGCAACGGCATACAGCGTGAACATAACTTTTTTCTGTCTGTCGTCAGGCAGTGAATGAATGAGATTTATTTCATCCATATAAATAGGTACAAACTCCCTCTCTTTTAACCTGTAATCTATGCTTTCATTGAATAGTCCCTCGCAGGTAGTCATAATTCTTTTGTGGTATGTGTACTCCTGATAGTTGTCTATAGCAAATTCGGCTAATTTTTTCTTTACAAGCGCTGATAAGGTTTCGGCGTCCGTCGTGTTATGAAAATAATATTTTGCAATCAGGGTAATCAGATATCGTATGGATAGTTCGTCGGGTTTTTGATTTGATGTAAGAATGTTCTTTATGTATTCTTTTTCATTTAATATGTACATTGTCCAATTCCTCCAATCGTCTGCAAATTAAATCACCAATCGTATCCCAGCAAAACTGCCGGTTACCTTTGCCCTCATATGTTATGTCGAGTATTATATTCAGGCGCTCGTCGTCGTTCGGACATATTTCCTTTGCCATGCCGTTGAATTTTTTGTAGATAAAGTGCCGGTTCCGGTTGGAAGCGCCTTTGTCATACTGTTTTGCGCCCTTATATTCCCTGACGCATTCGCGGTAATATTTTTCAAGGTCCGCGAGAGCCAGTCTATGCTCGTTGGTGCACCTGCGTTTTACTTTTAAAAAGTTATAGTCAAACACAGATTTTTTACGCAGTTCGGATTTGTAATTGTCTAATTCGTTTTCCACGTATCTGCATATTTTATTCATAGAGCAGTCGCCTAATCCAACCGGCATCTTTCGTTCATACCAGAACAGGAATTCCCTCTGTTCGTCGGACAGAGTATCTTCCCTATTATAAAGTTCTTCAATGGAGCAGTTGTACAGTGCATGGCATTTGTCGCTGCTTTCCCTCTTGTATTTTTTGTATTCGCGCCTTGTGTCGTCGTACACGTATATCATGAAATACGGTTTTCTGTAAGCGCATATGGACTGTAAATATTTGTTGTCTTCACATGCTTTTAAATTATACCACGCGCTAGGCATTGGTTTTGACTGTATACCCTTAATTTTGTCAAGCTCGTTTTGCTGGTAAAGCTGTCCGCAGGCGATTCTGTATTCCAATTCCCTGTATTCGTCGGAATCCTTTTTGAAACCGGACTGAACTTCCATCATGGAGGTTATGTAATTGGTTATGGTGCCGACCTTGTTTCCCATCCCGTTCTTATTCGTTTTTTTAACGTCATTTTCCGTTACAATTATTTTTGATGTGTTATGTTGGACACATTCGATTGCGGGGAGTGCACAGTGTCTTTTTTTCAGTATGTCGTTATTGGTCGAGAACAGAATGTCGCTGTCCCAGTCGCATCCGTTTTCCGCCATGCAAAATGTGTCCCATGCGTTTATGATTATAATTGTGTTCATGTACCGGTACCAGCGCCGGCAGTCGTCCGATTGGTTTACCGTACATTTTCGTATATTATTGTGGCTTGTCATCGGACTTCTGAATACGACTACTTCATTCTTATTTCTGTCAATCCAGAACTTTGAGTAACACTCGCCGGCGGCTAACAGGCCGGTAACTTTGAGGCCGCATACCGACTGCATAAGGGCGTATGGGTCGCCGCTTGCAATCTGGTAATTGCCGTCCACGGACAATTTGCCTATCTTGGCGTCGTCAATTTTTTTCTTAATAAATCTGTGGACAGAGTCGATTATATGCGGTTCGTCAAGCATATATCTGCTTGTGTACAATGCGCGCTGCCATGTGTTCACTTCCGTGTTTTCGGTTATTCCTAAAAATTTCACGGTTGAATCGTAATCGCCGCACATAGCGTCTTTTAATTTTTTTACGGTTGGGGCGCACAGAGCTTCTATGTCCTCATCGGTAAAATCATACGATTGTAGATACTGGTAATTAATTTCTCTCTGTTCTTCCAATGCGCGCGGCGCGATTTTTGTCACGGAGAAATTATATCCGCATTCACGGCAGGCTTTTTCGTAGCTCTCAATACTGTCGTATGCCGCCCACAATTTTAGCGACGACTCGGTCGCTATCATTTCGCATTTTCGGATGTCCCTTACATGTCCCCATATATCTTCAATCATGTAATTTCCGTTGTTTTCCTTTTCAATGAACTCCATAATTGGGAAAGGGTAGAGCATGCCTTTGAACCATGCGTTTCTAAGGCAGACGCCGCCGGGCACGTAATCGAGTCCAAGCGACCTGGCAATGCGTTCCATATATTCTATGGTACACAGGCTGAAACCGTCTGAAACTACATTTTCCAAGTGTTTCCCATATACATGTTTCATTACCGGCCTGTCGGCGGCGTTTCCGTCGTCAATCGAGATGACGTCCGCGGTATACTTTGTAATACAGTCCTTTACAACTAGAATGCCGTTCGGGCTGCATATAGGGCGGGACGCCGAGCATGTCAGGGCTTTGTATGCCTCGTATTTTGCAGGATTGACGGGAACATCTTTATTCCTTTTACATTCGCACAGTTCGTTCAGTCTGTCTATATACATGGAATTGCAGAATAGAAGAGTATTGTTTTTAAGTCCGCCCGTAGTTCCGACAAATCTGCGATAATTTATGCCGTTGACGTTTACGCCCTTTTTTGCAGTGGCACGGGCAAAATCCGTTTTCTTTTCGATGACCACCTGCAAAAATATTGTGGAAAAATCTATTTCGCTAATTTTTTTATTTAGAATCTTTTCCGCCATTATACGAAATTCCTGCGCTTCGAACAATGAGACTAACTCCTGGAACTTAAACGCCTCTTTTTTTGTTATTGTCAGATCCCATCCCGAATATTTAAGTTTGTCTGTTCCTATTTTGAATATCTCATATTGGGGTACGTTTATTCCTGCCATCGTATCACTCCTTTATAATTTCGGTATGTTTTTCCATATTGTTACGAAATTCTCTGAGCCTTGCATTTTCAATGCATCGCTTTTCAAATCTTTGATCGGCGGCAATCCTTGCCGCTACGTCGCTCATAGTATGATGCGCGTCATAATCCCTCCTATATATTTCGCCTCCGAAAGTACCGCTGTTTTTATTACCGAATCGGTTGTTAATTTTGATAAGCATAATGTTTTTTCCTCCTTTTGCCGTTTGTCTGTTATGATATTTCTCCTTTTTTATCACAACAGAACTGAAAAATATTGCTGTTGACAAAGTAGAACAGATGTTCTATAATGCAATTACGCTCTTAAGAGAAACTAGGTAATACTGGGTAATAAAAGCATAAAAGTGCAGGTGATAATGATGAAAGAAAAAATGAGGGTTCACAATACCAAAAAACAGCATATGTCCGCAATATTGAAAGCATATTATACGGATAATGCTAAGAAATTGCGCGGCATGGCCGATAAAATCATATTCGGTCTGGGTGTTTCACATGCGGTTGATTATGGAGAATTTTACTCTTTGTCCAATGAAGTGTTCGCCGATGTATTAGAAAAATATGACGAATCCCAGCCGTTTGAGTCGTTTTTGTACTCCTGTCTTCTTAATAAGTTTAAGACATATCTGACAATGAGTAACAGATATAAGCGAAAAACCGTTTTAAGAATGGAAAGCAGGGATGAATGCGGCAATGTTGTCTTTGTCGAAAAACCAGTTCGTGATGATTCGCTCGACAGAACCATTGCGCCCTCTAGCAGCAATTCAAAAGATACTTTTATAACATTGGGGGATACAATACCGGATGGGTTTGATTTGGAGAAAGAAATAATCGAAAAGGACGGGCAGATATACAGCGATAAGATGCAGGCATATCTTAACAGGTTGTCAAAGCTTCAAAAGAACGTGCTTCAATTAACGGCTGACGGGTATTCTCCCTGTGAGATAAAAAAAATGCTGCATATAAGCGGCAGGCAGTATAGCGACTGTAATGCGGCGATTCACGCATATAGGAATGTATCGGTGTTATATTGACATTGGAATGGAGGGGTATGTGATGGCGAAACCAAGAAAACAGACTTATACAATGGATATGTATTTGAAAAAAATTGCCGACAAGGATATACGCAATGATGCGGATGTGCAGAGACAATTTGTCTGGAACAGCGAGCAGATTAACGGACTTATAATGACGGTGCTTACGGAAGATTACATTCCGCCCGTTATTTTGGGGGAGGAGGATAACTCACAGCTCTGGATTGTAGACGGCGGACAGAGAAGCGGGGCATTTCGAAAGTTTAGATACGGTAATTATAAGATTTCACCGGCTATTGAGAACTCAATTGTCCGTTTCAGTGCAAAGATGCGGGATGCGAACGGAGAGGCCGTAACGGACAGCGACGGTAACATAATATGGGAAGACTCTGCGTTTGACATAAAGAACAAGACATATGAACAATTGCCGGAAGAACTGAAAAAAAGATTTGATGAATACCAGGTTGAGACGGCAATTCATGAGAACTGTGACGCCCACCGCATATCGCAGCTTATCAAGAGATACAATAACCATACTTCCATGAACACGAGCCAGAAGGCCTTTACTTATATTGATAATTTTGCGAGGGATATAAGAAGAATCACCGAGCGCAGTTTTTTTATTGAGAACAGTGATTTTAACGAAAAGGAAAAGACCAAGGGAGTGCCTGAAAGGGTGGTGGTTGAGACGGTTATGTGCATGTTTCATCTTGATAACTGGAAGAAGCAGACCAAGTCAATATGTAATTATCTCAACAAAAATGCGACGAAGGATGAGTTTGGAAAGCTTTCGTACAATCTGCACAGACTTGAAAAGATTATTAAGGAGGATACAAAATATATATTTAACAGTAAGAACTCATTTATTTTCCTTACACTGTTTGACAGATTTACGGACCTTGGAATAAAGGATGCAAGATTTGCACAGTTTTTAATTGAATTTGAACGAAATCTCAGATTCGTCAGAGTGGACGGAGAGCTGTTTGACGAGGTTGATAAGGGAAGGGGAACGAAAGATAAGGCTGTTATAACTGCAAAATTAAATTTACTTGAAAAACTTATGTATGCATATTTTGATGGGAAAGCCAGCCTCTGTCAGGCCGACCCCAATTATAAACGTGTTGAGGTTGAGACGTTTATCTCCGAGAATGTCGGGGTGGATATTGGGGAATTACATGAAGATATGGATTTTTATAACGAAACGCTTGACGACCTTCAGGATAAGACGATTCGGGTAGGTTCAAAACTGCTAAGCGAGGATAACAGATTATCGCTTCTTGCAATGATTGTATACTCATATAAGGAGGATAAAGACCTTGACGACTGGCTTGCCGAGTATGCGCGTTCGAATAATACTTTTTTTCGTGACCAGCGAAAGAATTATCTATATATGAAAAAGGATTTTGAGAAATATATGAAGCAAAAAATTACCCTTTTGTAAAAACTTTACGGTTGCGCCTCCTCTATATAATGTGAGATAATTAATGAAAATATAAAAGGAGGCCGAATCTATGACAGGAAAGATAAAAAGGATATGTTTGATTGGAACCGTTGTCGTGCTGGCAAGCTGTTTTACAGTTTCAGCTGGCAATATTCATGCATTTAATGTCAAAAAGAAAGTAAGTTCTATTACGCTTACGGCAGGAAGCTCGAAAAAAGTGGTTTTGAAGGGAAAGGCGCTTAGAACCGTTAAGAATGCAGGAAAAAAGCTTGAAATCAAGTGTGCCAGCAAAAAAGTTGCAAAGGTTACAAGGACTAAAAAACAGAAAAAAAATTACTCTTTTACAGTGAAAGCCCTAAAGAAGGGCAATACGGTAATAACTGTAAAATACAAAAAGAAAAATGTAAAAATTAAGGTTAAGGTAAAGGACAAAGAAACGGTCCGGACTCCAAACATAACGGACAATCCGGTTTTGGCGCCGACGCCTGCGCCGAGCGCTCCCACTGTAACAGAAACGCCGGATAATCAGCCGGCCGAACCTACGGCGAGGCCGCTTAGAACGCGTATTACAGTGCCAAGGTCAGAGCCGGAGACGGTTGGGGATTACACGAAGCTTACAGACCTCACTACATATTCAATTGACGGAAGATATGCGGTCAATATTTGGAGCGATTCAGACTCCCGCTATTATTATAATGTAGTGTGTGACGGACTTGCAGTTGTGGAAATATCACCGCTTGGACTGGTATTATCGGATACGGACCTATCGACGGGTCTTGTATGTGACAATACGGGTTCGTATGTAGATGAGATATACGAGGAGTTTGAAACGATGACCCTGGCAAATGCGACGTCGGTTAATAACTGCCAGGAGAGAAAAATAAGGTTCTCCAACACTGATGGCGCTCATTTTGATTTGCTGGTGCGTGTATACAATGATGGATTTGCATACCGTTATGATGAAGTAACTTACGGAAATGGATCGGAACTTGTATGTACGGACGAGACGTCGGCCATTGTATTTCCGGAAGGTACGGTTACCTGGGGAGGACTTGGCTGGATTAACACATGTGAAAATGGATTCGATAAGAAAGAGTATAACCGTTTCGTAAATGATTCGGCGGAATATCATCCGCCGCTGCTTGCAAATGTGGAAGACTACTGGGTTTTGACAAGCGAGGCGCAGATATATAACAATAATGGCGAATTTTGCAGGAGCCGTCTTGCGAAATCAGCGAGAAGCAACGTGCTGAGATGGGATTTTGGCAACGCCAGGGATGAGACCATTCCTCTTGAGGAGCAGGCGAAAAGGGATAACACAAGTCTTGACCTTGTCAATGTTGACCAGAAGGATATAACGGAGGTTGAGACGGTTAATGGGTTCTCAACACCTTGGAGGGCAATGGTTATATCCGATGATTTCAATAAGTTTTGCACGAGCACGCTTATTACTAATCTGAATCCACCGCCGTCGGAAAGTAAGTATGCCAAGCTTTATAGCGATACAAGCTGGATTAAGCCGGGAAAAGTGTTGTGGTCCTGGTGGTCGGACGGAAATAATCAGGGTAACTTTAACATGCATAAAAGTTACGTTGACATGGCGGCTGAATATGGTTTTGATTACATCTGCCTTGACGTGGGATGGAGAACATTTGAGGACAGGCTTGATGAATTGTGCGATTACGCGGATTCAAAGGGAGTAAAAGTATTTTGCTGGATTAATTATTGGGAAATGACGACGCCCGAAGATATGGAAAGATTGTTTTCTAAATGGGCCGATGCGGGAGCTGTCGGCGTCAAGACGGATTATTTTGAGGGTGAAGAACAGCAGGTTTTGAATGTCATGGAAAATGTCGCAGTAATAGGCGCCAAGTATCACTTTATGGTCCTATATCATGGATGTATAGCGCCGGGCGGGGAATGCAGGACGTATCCTAATATTCTTACGACGGAGGCTGTGCTTGGCGAGGAAAACCGTTTATGGAGCAATAATCCTTCTTCAGAGAACTGTCTGCTATTTCCTTTTACAAGGAATATACTGGGTTCAATGGATTACACTCCGGCATGTAAGGATATAAAAAACAACAATGGCGAGACAGAAGGATTTGCAATAGCAAAATCGGTCGTTTATGAATCGGGTCTGCTTCATCTTGCCGCGCCTGCCAAAGAATACAGGGATTATGCAGGTTTACCGTTTTTACAGGCGTTGTATCCTACATGGGATGAATCATTTATACCCGACGGTGAAGCCCGGCCGGGTGAATTCATCACTTATGTTAGAAGGCACGGCACAGAGTGGTTTCTCGGTTCGATGACAAAAGATGCCAGAACAATGTCAGTAAAGCTTGATTTCCTTGAAAGCGGAAAGACGTATACCGCATGCATATATTCGGCAGATGAAGAGGGTATGCTGACCGTAGAGGAGAGACAGGTTACTGCCGGCCAAATGCTGGATATTTCACTTGGAAAGCTGGATGGTACAGCGGTTTATATTGCGCAACAATAAAGCTTTGCTTAATGATTCATCCTATATTGGGACGGTGTGAAACCAAGTTTCCTTTTGAATACTTTTGTGAAGTAATTGCCGTTTGCAAAACCGCATAGAGAGGCAATCTCGTTAATTCCAAGGTTTGTCATGGTTAAAAGCTGCATGGAATGTTCAAGACGTACATTGGTCAGATATTCAATAGGGTTTATTCCAATTTCCTTATGAAATAAACGCGATAGCTGCGGGGCTGTTATTCCAAGATTTTTACTTAACTCTGCTAGGGAGATGTCCGTATTATAATTCGTGTTAATATGATTGACCGCGTCTGTAATCTGGCTGTCTGATAAGCCGGGTGCGGATATCTCCCGCAACAGGGTTGTAAGAAAGTTATATATAAATGCGCCCGATTCAAAACGTCTGTATTGTTTGCCGTGCTCTAAAAGTTCATATTCATTTATCAATAATTGAATTGCGGGATTATCGAATGGAAGTGTGAACGTATTGCCGCTTACCCGTTTTATTTCGTCATAAAATTGTCCTGCAACGCTTCCGCTGAAATGGACGTAAATGTATTCCCAGGAGCTGTCTTTCTGATTAGGAAGATAGTACTTGCTATTGTTTGGCACACATGTTATAAATCCCTTATTTTTTTCAAGGTTATATAGGCTGCCTTCACTTTCATATACGCCGTATCCGCTCAATGTGTATTGTATAATATAGCCGTCATAATTCGTCCTGTTACTATTATCGTAATAATAGTTTTCATCCTGTCTCAGTTCAACCCCCATATCGTACAAAACCATCGGAAGCGGGGAAATAGCGTCATAAT
Organism: Lachnospiraceae bacterium; assembly: GCA_022790615.1. GTDB lineage: Bacteria > Bacillota > Clostridia > Lachnospirales > Lachnospiraceae > V9D3004. Next base: position 10,369 of record JAAVXK010000099.1, on the reverse strand, counting down.
TTATAAATCCATAAAAGTTATGTGTCATATTTCGTAAGTTCCTTTCCGATTTTTTCTGCGCGTACGCAATGGTCCTAATAAAAAAAGCTAAGTCATGCCCCGAAGCTTGCTGCGGGGTATTTGACTATATTCTGCCGAATTTTGAAAGTAAAAAAGCTGCCGCCGACGTGTTAGAACGCCGGGTGACAGCTTGAAACTGTAATAATAGTAAATTAATCTACGGTGTAAGGTAACAAGGCAACGTGACGCGCCCTTTTGATAGCAACAGTTAAAGCTCTCTGATGTTTTGCGCAGTTTCCTGTAATCCTTCTTGGAAGAATCTTTCCGCGCTCTGAGATGTATCTTTTAAGTTTGTTGGTATCCTTATAATCTATATCCTTATGCTCTTTATCAACACAGAAAGCGCAAACCTTTCTTCTTCTACGGTTTGGACGTCTCTTCATCGGAGCATCGGCCCTGTCGCCTTTTTCTGGTTTTGTATAAGCCATGATACGAACCTCCTGACAAATAAAAATTAACAACTAACAACTGGTATTAACTAAATGGTAATTCTTCCTCGATTCCGTTAGGGAGATTGATAAATCCGTCGTCAGCAGCATTGGAAGGGTCAGGCTGCGGCGGTTGGAAACCTCCCATGCCTCCTGCATTCCCCTGAGCATTTTTGCTCTCTGCAAACTCAATTTCCTCAGCGATTATCTGTACGCTGTATACTTTTTCACCGTTCTTATTGGTGTAGTTGTCATTCTGGACACGGCCCGTAAGCAATATTTTGGTTCCCTGTTTCAGATACTTTTCAACAAATTCAGCCTGTCTGCCAAATGCCGTGCAGTTGAAGAAGTCTGCATCAGGTTCGCCCTGACGTTTGAATCTTCTGTCCACAGCAAGTGAAAAACGTCCGATTGCAAGCTGATTATCACCCTGCGAGTATCTTATATCAGGGTCACGTGTCAGACGACCCATTAAAATAACTTTATTCATATTTGAAACCTCCGTTTCTTATGCTTCCTGTTTAACGCATAAGTATCTGAGGACATTTTCCATAATACGAAGTCTTTGCTCTAACTCGGCCGGACTGCTTGATTCAGCGTCAAACTGAATGAAGTAGTAGAAGCCTTCACGCATCTTCTGAATTTCATAGGCAAGACGCTTCTTGCCTGCTTCATCGATGTTAGTGATAGTTCCGCCGAAAGTTGTAATATATTCTTTTACTTTTTCAACGGTAGCATTTCTTGCTTCGTCCTCGATCTTTGCATTAACAACTAAGGCTAATTCATATTTATTCATAGTTGCTTTGCACCTCCTTTTGGTCTTTGGCTCTTCCCCTTTGGAAAGAACAAGGAAAAATATACACCACAAGGACTGATTATAGCATGTGTATTTCATAAAATCAAGTGAAATTATAATAATTTTCGATTAAAATAGTACCTGCAATATTTAGCATTAAAATAATTACTTAAAATATTTACTCATTTTTGTATTCACTGCCTATATTTCGAGTCAATATTTTATATACTGGTTTTATTATTTTTTTTAATAATTTCCTTGATCGACTTTTCAACCTTGTGGCGCGGAAGCATTACCTGATGCATGCAGCCTGTGCATTTCATTCGTATATCTGTTCCGGTTCTGATTACCTCCCATGTATGGCTGCCGCAGGGGTGCTGTTTTTTCATTCGAAGAATATCTCCAAGCTGTATATCCATAACGGCTCCTTGTAAAACGAATTTGGCAAAATGTCAAGATGCTAGTGTGCTGACCACATTATATCCAGCTAAACTTCCTTGCCTATTTTCCTGATAGCACTATCCCCCAAGCCTCAGCGTAGCCCGCTACGCCTGCGTTTGGAGAACAGCACTCTCAGAAAAATATTCTGCGGAATTTGACTAAATATAATGCGGTCAGTACACTAGTGCACGAATAATAGCAGTTACATTAATGCAATTATTATCCAGAAAATCCAAAATCCCCAAAAGGCTATGGACAATGCAATCTTTGTCAGGCTGTCGCCGTATTTTATTCTGTCCCTTATTTCAGTTTTTCTGTCTACATCCGTCTCAGAGTATATCTGTTCGAGGCGGTCGTGGATAGAATAATCATTAATGTCGTCGTTGTTTTTGTTATTATTGTTGTTGTCAGAAGATAACATGTAGGTATGCTCCTTTAAATGGTATGTATGCCGGGCATTTCATATGTTGCGTCATCTGGCTGGAAATGAACGGTATAGCACGATAAGTGGCAGCAGTTGAACTTTAGTCAATAGCCGCAAGAGCCTTATACTGGTCGTCAAGCGCTGCATAAAGCGCCTTGTATATTTTGTGGTACTCATTGTATTTTGCAGTATTTTCAGCAATAGGAGAACATTTTTTGTCGGTGTGAATCATCTTGTCGCAGGCGTCCTCAACGCTGTCGTATATTCCTGCGCCTACTCCGGCGAGGATGGCAACGCCGAGCGCCGGACCTTCGGTTGCTGTGACGGTCATAACTTCGCAGTCGTACATATCGGCAAGCATCTGTCTCCATATGGGGCTTTTTCCACCTCCGCCGCAGGCCATCATAGCGTCAACCTTTGTTCCCATCTCAATGAGGATATCGTTGCAATCCTTGAGCGAGAATGATACTCCCTCCATAACGGCGCGAAGCGTATCCGCTTTCCCGTGCATACTTGACAGTCCGAAGAATACGCCGCGGCAGTCAGGGTCAAGATGGGGTGTTCTTTCTCCGTTGAGATACGGAAGATATAGGATCTTGTTACTTCCGACAGGAATCTTGTCGATATCTTCATTAATCAAATCGTAAGAGTCGCATCCCTGTTCTTCTGCCTTTGCAATGTAGTCCTGGCAGAAGTTGTCGCGGAACCACTTAAGCGAATGGCCTGCGGCCTGCGTAACGCCCATTATGTGCCATGCCCCGGGTACGGCGCAGCAGAATGTATGTACGCGTCCGCGTGGGTCAATGGAGATTTTACTTGTGTGTGCGAATACGACTCCGCTTGTACCGATTGTAGTGAATGCTTTTCCGTCTTTTACAACGCCTGTGCCGACAGCGGCGGCAGCATTGTCGCCGGCGCCTCCTACTACGCACGTCTTCGTTGATAGACCTGTTTTAGCCGCCATTTCCTCGGTTATGTAACCTGTAATTTCCGGTGATTCATATACTTTTGCAAGCATGTTTTTGTCAATGTCAAGCTTCTGAAGAACTTCATCTGACCAGCAGCGGTTAGGAACATCGAGGAGCTGCATGCCGGAAGCATCCGATACTTCGGTTGCAAACTCGCCTGTGAGAATGTATCTTACATAATCCTTAGGAAGAAGTATGTGTCTGCACTTTGCGTAATTTTCAGGCTCGTTGTTGCGAACCCAAAGGATTTTAGAAGCCGTGAAACCTGTCAGCGCAGGATTCGCCGTGATTTCGATAAGTCTCTCGGCCCCGACTTTTTCTGTAATCTCGTCGCATTCCTTTGCAGTACGCTGGTCGCACCATATAATCGAAGGGCGGATAACCTCGCCGTTTTCATCAAGCATAACAAGACCGTGCATCTGTCCCGATATGCCGAGACCCTTGATGTCGTCGTTTGATACTCCGGAATCTTTTACAACTTTCGTTATCGTCTCAATAGCAGCGTCGCGCCAGTCCTCAGGCTTTTGTTCTGCCCATCCGTTCTGGGGCGTGTACAGAGGATATTCCTTTGAGGCCGATGTAATTACAGTACCGTTTTCATCGAAAAGTACTGTTTTGGTAGCTGATGTACCGAGGTCAATACCAATTAAATAGTTCATTATTATAGTATCCTTTCTATTTATTATTTATTCCCGCGGGCAACAATCCATTCAGAGGAGCTATGAATATTTTAAAACATAAAACTCCCGGAAAGTTATGTATAATCAGACTTCCGGGAGTTATTCCCACGAGCAGTGATACTAAGCGAAGCGCAGACGCCGCCGGTGGCGGACTTCCGGCCGTTCCTCTTAGGTTGCTGCGGGGTATTCGTCTATTCAGAGTAACATATAGTTAATCCGTGCCGTTGTCAGGCAGCAGCATGAATTAAGCAAATGGATTCTCTGTCTTGTAAAGCATTCCCTTAGGCTGATTGAAGCCAATCTCATCAACTTCAACACCAATATACTTGAATACTTCATAGAGAGCTTTTCCAAAGTGTCCAAATGCAACCGCGCCGTGATGCGGGTAATTGCCCTCAATAAGAACATGACGGTAGAAACGTCCCATCTCAGGAATTGCAAATATTCCAATTCCTCCAAATGAACGTGTAGCAACCGGAAGAACTTCACCCTGGGCAATATAAGCGCGGAGCTTTGTATCAGCCGTACTCTGAAGACGGAAGAATGTGATGTCTCCAGGGATGATGTCGCCTTCAAGAGTTCCGTTCGTAACTTCCTGCGGAAGGTTTCTTGCCATAATCATCTGGTACTTCATCTCGCAGAATGAAAGCTTGCCTGTAGCCGTATTTCCACAATGGAATCCCATAAACGTATCATTGAGGGTATAATCGAACTTGCCTTTAATCTCTTCCTCGAATATATCTGCAGGAACCGTGTTGTTAATGTCAAGAAGCGTAACGGTATCTTCGGACACGACAGTTCCGATAAACTCGCTTAAGCAGCCGTATATGTCAACCTCACATGATACGGGAATGCCTTTTGCCGTGAGACGGCTGTTCACGTAGCAAGGAACGAAGCCGAATTGTGTCTGGAATGCAGGCCAGCATTTTCCTGCTATTGCAACATATTTCCTATATCCTTTGTGCTCCTCAATCCAGTCGAGAAGTGTAAGCTCATACTGCGCAAGTTTCTCAAGAATCTCAGGCTTTTTGTTACCTGTTCCGAGGTCTTTTTCCATATCTGCAACAACGTCAGGTATTCTCTTGTCTCCCGCATGATTGTTGAACGCTTCAAAAAGGTCAAGCTCTGAGTTTTCCTCTATCTCAACGCCGAGGTTGTAGAGAGGCTTGATTGGTGCGTTACATGCAAGGAAGTTAAGCGGACGAGGACCGAAGCTTATTATCTTGAGGTCTGAAAGAGCGACAACCGCACGTGCAATCGGAACGAATTCCTTAATCATATCCGCGCATCCCTCGGCTGTTCCTACAGGGTACTCAGGAATGTAAGCTTTTGTGTTGCGAAGCTTGAGGTTGTAGCTTGCGTTGAGCATGCCGCAGTAAGCGTCGCCGCGTCCCTGAACAAGACCGCCGTCCTTTGAAGTTTCCTCGGCTGCCGCACAGAACATAACCGGGCCGTCAAAATGTTTTGCAAGCAGTGTCTCTGATATTTCAGGACCAAAGTTTCCAAGGAATACGCAAAGCGCGTTACATCCGGCCTTTTTGATATCCTCAAGAGCCTGCACCATATGTATTTCGCTTTCTACGATACAGATTGGACACTCATATATGTCGTCCGCGCCGTACTTCTTCGTGTAGGCTTCAACAAGAGCCTTTCTTCTGTTCACTGACAATGATTCAGGGAAACAGTCCCTGCTGACTGCCACAATACCTATTTTTGCTACTGGTGAATTATTCATCAAAAATACCATCCTTTCATTAATATAAAAATTATGTGTATATTTTAATTCATATATGAAAAAATTGCAAGTACAAGCTTGATATTTTCACCGTACTTTTACTTTATCGGGGACCGTTTAAAAACCTTTGTCAAACCGTGCGTATTGCGTTGCGTCTGCGTGTGTATTATAAATATAAAACATATAATATGGGTAAAAAAACTTAGAGTATAATTTTAATTGGCAAAAATAAGGGAAGAAGGAAAATCCCCTCTTCCCAATCATACAGATTTAGCTTATTGTTTAATTGCCGAGAAAAAACATAAGGAGTCTGTATGATGAAATCAATGATAACCGAAACCGGAGTAACTTTCAAGGAGTTAGAGAAAAATATTTATGCATGGATCTGTCAGATCGGCCGACAGTTTACCGGTGAGTTTTTGGAACGGTACGACCGGATGCTGATGGAAGGCCGTGACAGGAAAAAATACCGGAATAAAGGTTTGCGTCAGACTACAATAAAAACAATATATGGAGAGGTAACCTACCGCCGGGCAGTATACGAAGCAAGAGAAGAGGACGGCTTCAGACACTATGTCTATCTGCTGGACGAAACCCTGGAACTGGAGAATGTGGGCCTGATCTCCACAAACATGGCGGAACTGCTGGTAAAAGGGATCACGGAGATGTCCTATCGGGAATGTGCGGCGAAGGTGAGTGAGATGACGGGCCAGGGCATCAGCGCGATGGGAGTATGGAATGTCATCCAGGCGCTTGGGGAGAAAGTGTGTAAAGAAGAAGCAGAACTTGTAGAGGAACACAAAAAAGGCCGCATACAGGGAGAAAAAGAGGTTCCTGTACTGTTTGAGGAAGCGGACGGCGTGTATGTGAGGCTTCAGGGAAAAGACAGGAAAAGAAGCAGGCAGGGAAAGGCGGAGGTGAAAGTGGGGATAGCCTATGACGGGTGGAAGAAGACGGGGAAAGGGCGCTATGAACTGCCGGAGAAAGTAGTGGTTGCAGGATTTGAGGGGGCAAAAGAATTTCATGAATACCGTGAGGCAGCGATTGCGCAGAAATATAAGCTGGATGAAGTAGATGAACGGATCCAGAATGCAGACGGTGCATCCTGGATCAGGAAAGTAAAAGACAAAAGCACCTGTTTCCAGTTAGATCCGTTCCACCGAAACAAGGCAGTAAGGGAGAAGATCCATAACGGGAAAGCGGTCAGGGATATCATGGGACTGCTGGAAGAAGAAAAAACAGAAGAACTGTTTGAATATCTGGAGCTGTATAAGAACAGCCTGTGGGAAGACAGGGAGACAGAAGATGCAGAGGAGCTGATCCGTTATTACAGAAACAATGAAGAAGGCCTGGTGCCCTATCAGTCACAGGGACTCAGGCTTGCGGAGCACCCGGAGGGATTGGAATACCGGAACATGGGAACAATGGAAAACCATGTGTGGAGCGTGATAGCGAGACGGATGAAACACAACCATACGAGTTGGAGCAGGCGTGGAGGAAACCACCTTGTGAAAATACTGGCAAAGAAATGCAGCGGGAAGCTGTATGAAGTAACGGAGAAGCTAAAACGCCCTGTATTTGAAGAAGAGAAAGTGGAGGAATTGTACGGGGAGATAGTGCTGTCAGCGAAAGCGCCGAAGAAAGACGGAAAGGGATATGAGTATCCTGTGATCGGGCATATGGTAGGATTGGAAGGAAGGATACAAGGGGACAGGAAGAAACTGCTTGCAATGGCTGGATTTTAAGGAGCATGGGACAGACAATAATTGAGATGTTACAGTAAAAGAAAATCTGTATGAAAAAAGTTGCCAACGATTACTTGACAGTAACGTAAAAAAATAAAATAGAATGATACCCTTGAGTTTTTTCACATGAATTGTTATCATAAAATATAGTCTGGCGGCGGCGGTTCGTACCCGGTGGCCGCAGGACTGTGAAAATTAAAATAAAAACAGGGGGTTTTGTTATGAAGAGAGTCGGATTTTTAACAAGCGGCGGAGACTGCCAGAGCCTTAACGCAACAATGCGGGGAGTTGCAAAAGCCCTGTATGAAAAAGTTGAGGATATTGAAATCATCGGTATACTTGACGGTTACAAGGGACTTATGTATGGCAATTACAAGAAACTCGGACCGAGGGATTTTTCGGGTATATTAACCGAGGGAGGAACGATAATAGGAACGTCGCGACAGCCGTTCAAACTGATGCGTGAACCTGACGAGAACGGTATGGATAAAGTCAGGGCAATGAAAAACAACTATGAGAAGTGGAAGCTTGACTGTCTTGTTATTCTTGGAGGAAACGGAACTCATAAAACGGCCAACCTGTTGCGGGAGGAAGGATTGAATGTCATAACCCTGCCGAAAACGATAGATAACGACCTATATGGAACCGATATGACATTCGGTTTCCAGAGCGCGGTGAATATAGCCTCGGCTGCGATAGACCAGATTCACACGACGGCGGCTTCGCACGGAAGAGTATTCATTGTCGAGGTCATGGGCCATGCGGTCGGATGGCTTACCCTTCACGCAGGAATTGCAAGCGGCGCCGATATCGTGCTCATACCGGAGATACCGTATGACATAGACAAGGTAATCGCAGCGATTAACCATAGGACGGAACAGGGTAAGAACTTTACGATTCTGGCCGTTGCCGAGGGAGCGATATCGAAAGAGGACGCGCAGCTTAGCAAAAAAGAGAAAAAGAAAAAACTCAAGGATATGAAATACCCTTCGATATCTTACCAGATTGGAGCAGAAATTGAGGAAAGGACCGGCCATGAAATAAGAATCGCGGTTCCGGGACATACGCAGAGGGGCGGAAGCCCATGCCCGTATGACAGGGTTATATCGAGCAGGCTTGGCGCAGCTGCCGGGGAATTTATAGCTAAGGAAAAATATGGAATCATGGTCGGCATTAAAAACAACGAAATAGTGCCGGTGCCGCTTGAGGATGTTGCGGGAAAACTTAAGATGGTTGACCCGGATTCGTCAATTATAAAAGAGGCAAAGAGCCTTGGAATCTGTTTTGGAGATTAATTATCCGGAGGTATGGTATGTCGTATGTGGCATTATACAGAAAGTTTCGTCCCAATGATTTTGGGGAGGTGAAAGGGCAGGATGAGATTGTCACCACCCTCAAAAATCAGCTGAAGCTTGGAAGACTGGGGCATGCTTATCTGTTTACCGGAACGCGTGGAACCGGAAAGACGACAATTGCAAAAATAATGGCCAAGGCCGTCAACTGCGAGCATCCGACAGAGAACGGACCGTGTAATGAATGTGCCATGTGCCGTGCGATACAGGCGCAGAACGCCGTAAATGTCATGGAAATTGACGCTGCATCGAATAACAGCGTTGATAACGCGCGAGAGATAATAGAGTCCGTACAGTATTCACCTGCAGACGGAAAGTACAAAGTTTATATAATTGACGAGGCGCACATGCTGTCGCAGGCGGCGTTCAACGCACTTTTAAAAACAATAGAAGAACCGCCGGAATATGTTTTGTTCATATTTGCAACGACGGAGGTTCACAAGATACCTGTTACTATACTGTCAAGATGCCAGCGGTATGATTTTCAGAGGCTGACAATAGATGATATTGCAGGACAGTTAGGGCATATAATAGAAGAAGAACATACAGAAGCTGAGGATAGGGCGCTTAGATATATTGCCAAGGCGGCTGACGGCTCGATGAGGGACGCGATAAGTCTCTTAGACAGATGCGTTTCCTTTTGTATTGGCGGGAAACTCACATATGATAAAGTGCTTGATGTGCTCGGAGCGATTGATACTTCCGTTTTTTTTGATATGCTTTCCGCCGTTGTAAAAGGTGATATAAAGAATGTGCTTGGCATTATTGACGCGGTTATTAATGAAGGCAGGGAAATCGCATGGTTTGTAAACGAGTTCATATGGTATCTAAGGAACCTGCTTATAATCAGCGCGGTCGACGACGGGCAGCAGATGGATAAAATGGAAGAGATGATGGATATGTCTGCCGATAATCTGGAACTTTTAAAAAGCAGGGCCGGCGAGATTGACAGTGACAGTATAATAAGATATATTCGTATATTATCTGAGCTTGCGTCGGCTGTAAGATACTCCGGGCAGAAGCGTGTGCTTACCGAGGTTGCGTTTATCAAGCTGTGCAGGCCGCAGATGGAGACGGACGTCACATCACTCAAGGACAGGATTCATGCCCTTGAGATTCAGGTTGAGATGATAGGCAGTATTCCGGCGGCGGCTATAGATGCGAAATGTGCAGACAGCGCGGGTGTGGAAGCCGAGGTGAAAAAGCCCCAAAAGATTGTCCTTCCATCAGCGCTTGGAGAGGACGTCAAAATTATAGTGAAAAACTGGGACGAGATACTGGAAGGAATATCTCCGGCTACCAGGGCTGTACTCAGAAGCTTTCATCTAAGCGTACCCGAGGGAGATAACAAATCAATGCTGCTTGTAACAGATAGTGAAGCGATGTATAATATTATATTAAAATCGTTTGAAGAAATTCAAAATGCAGTTAACGGATATGTGAACAAAGAAGTTACTATTTCGGTAAAACATATATCGGAGTCAGACGAACGGTCAGGCGCATATCCCGATATTGCAAAATTGTTAAAAAACGGCGTTGTCGTAGAATACTAGCGTATTCTTTGTTTTAAAAACAAAGAAATAAAGACGCGGTAAATGAGTATAATATATTTTAATATGGAGGATTATTGTAATGGCAAAAAGAGGCGGAGGTTTTCCGGGCGGAATGGGCAACATGAACAATCTTATGAAGCAGGCGCAGAGAATGCAGCGCCAGATGGAGGAAAAGACTAAGGAGATT
>JAAVXK010000032.1 GCA_022790615.1 Lachnospiraceae bacterium | reverse complement strand
TCTTTCTCAAAATAAATAAGAACATTTCTCAAAAACACTACCTGTAACGGCTTTTTGAAAGGCATCGGAGACAAAAGGTTAAACTGTCTGTATAAAACCTGGCTTTTCAAATCATCCACAACCTTGAACTTTCCAGGTTCCGACTTGTGGAAATACCTTCTTTTCCACGTATCGGGAAGCGGTTCTATCTGTTCCTCCGTATATTCACCTTTCATGGCATACCGCAGCACGTCCGTCGATATGTCCGTCGCAAGCAGCTTCGTATCCCAGGCGCCGCCTTCAAGTGAGAAGAAATCTTTGATTATCATTGCGAGCGTATATGGCTCTTCACCCGTAGAGGAAGCCCCGCACCATATTCTAAGGTCTTTTTCCCTTTTTTTTGCCTCTTTTATCTGGGGCAGTACAACATTTTTGAACAAATCAAAATGCTCTTTCTCCCTCATGAAATATGTATGGTTGGTTGACAGCGTATTTAAAAGCTCCTCCGTCAGTTTTCCGCTTTTGTCCTGTTCAACCTGATCCATGTAATCAGTATATGATGAATATCCGTTCCGCACCAGAAAGTTATCCAGTCTTCCCGTGACTAAAGAACGTTTCTCCGCAAGATGTATGCCCGCTTTACTTTCCACAAAATTAACTATCCTGATAAATTCGTCATTTGTCATAGCTTCACATCAATCCTATCTATATTTTAATGCATCTGATTCACAATCTTGAAAAACACTTCCAGTATTTCCGGATCGTACCATATCCCGGAATGTTCCCTCATGTAGGCAAGAACTTTACTGCAGTCATCTGAATCCCCCTTTTCCATATTGTTAGAAAAACTATTATAATCATCTATCACGCGCATGATACGCGCGGATAACGGTATATCTTCTCCCTGGCATACGTCAGGGTTACTGTCAGTAAAATCATGATGGTGGTATCTTGCTATTATTATCGCCATATTAAGAAACCGGTTCTGTGAACATACGCTGTACACGCCCTCAAGTATTTTGGCGCCTCTCTCGGCATGTTCAAACTTCTTATCCTTATCGCAGTCTTTGGAAGAAATCCTGCCTATATCATGAAGAAGAGCAGCAACCTCAATCGTCTCAAGGTAATCTTCCGAAATGTAATCCTCATACTTCGGCAGAAATGACAGACTTTGCGCGAGCACCCTCGCATTGTGCGCAAGCGTTTCAAGACGGTTATCCTTTGCGTCAATCTCCATCTCCGCAACATTGGCAAGAGCAAACAGTATGTGCTTTTGCTCAAGCTCTATTCTCTTAAACTGCTGTTCTATCGTTATATTCAGCTTTTTATTATATTCCTCAAGCTCCTGCTGCATTCTTCTGAGCTTGACATTGATGCCGATACTGTTCTGAATCTCAAACCTGTCATACGGCTTTCCTAGAAAACTCACGGCTCCGAGTTCGAACGCTTTCTGTTTGTCATCATTTGAGTCAAGTCCGGATATTACCACGATGGGAATGTCCTTCGTCCTGTTATTGTTCTTTAACATAGACATAAACTCAAACCCGTCTATATCGGGCATTGTAATATCGGTAAGTATTATGTCGGGCAGACCCTCGCCCATGATCTCAACCGCTTCTGCAACGCTTGTGGCGCATTTTATGACATAATTATCAGAGCCAAGTATAAATTCAAGCAGCAGGGCGTTGTCTTCAATATCATCAACTATCAATACATACGGTTTATCAAGCATATCCATTGCCATATTCTCATTCCTTATTAAATATATCGAGGAATACGTTATATTCCTGCATTGATTGTTCATGGTCACTTTTTCTTAAAGCAAGCTGCAGGCGGAATATCTGTTTCATAAACTCCATTCCCCCTCCTTCGCAAAGCTTTTTAACCTTGTCGGAAAACACTTCGGCTTTTTCAAAGTTACCCATTTCTATGCAAAGAACAAGCTTGCTAAGCGTATCTTTAATCTCAGCCCGGTTCTCTTTCGTTCCCCATTTGAATACATTGCTGACATCCTCACGCTCGACCCTGTTAATTATACTGTCAAACTTATTCTGTATGCTCTCTGTCCTGTTAATATTATCGTTCGTTTCACTTTCTTCCGTACTCTCCTCCCCGATATCAGGCGTCAGGCCTATTACAACCGAGAAAGCGAATGTTGAGCCTTTTCCAAGCTCCGACTCAACCTTAATCGAGCCGTTCATCATCTGCACGAGCTGCTTGGTTATTGCAAGTCCCAGTCCGGTTCCTCCGTAATTGCGCGTTATGGAACCGTCGACCTGCGAAAAACTTTTAAACAGTTTATCTATATTCTCCTTGGCAATTCCGATTCCGGTGTCGATTACCATAAAAAACAATTCAATGTTTTTATCCGTTCTTGCAACCTCCACGGCCTCCACACGAACGGAACCAACGGACGTAAACTTAACGGCGTTTGATATGTAATTATTAAGTATCTGTCCAATCCTCAGCGCGTCGCCGTAAAGTTCGTCGGGTATTGACTCGTCGTAGTTTACCTGTAATGATATACCTTTTTGCGCGGCCTGTTTGGCATTGGTATCATACGCATGCTTCATCATATCCCTGAACGAAAATTTTTCTATATCAATTGTTATTTTCCCGGCGTCAAGCTTTGCAAAATCAAGAAGGTTATTGATAATCTTCTCCATATTGTGACAACACCTTGTTACAATATCAAGCGTTTCGTCCTGTACTTTTGTGAGATTACCCTGTTCTTTAAGGAACTTGACGTTACCCTTGATTCCATTGACCGGAGTCCTAAGCTCATGGGTTACGTTTGCAACAAACTCGTTCTGTTTTGAAAGAGCCGCTTTCGCGTCAATTTCCGCCCTCTCATACCGCTGTTTCCACTTGACCTCGCTCGTGTCGTCATGTACCCTTACAATATATGTACTTTTCTCAAACCTGCACATAGTCAGATGAACGGGAAATATTGTTCCATTCTTTCTATATGCGTTAACCTGTTTCTCATCTTTCAATATTGAAAAAAGCTCCTCAAAATCCTCTATATTGTTAAGAAGCGCGGGGAACAGGGTTTTTATATGCATGCCGACAATATCTTCGTCATACAGAAACTTTTTTTTTAATTCCTCACTGGAATAAACAATTTCCCCACTGGCGTTAAATGCCAGGGACATTCCAAGTACGGGCGCTAGTTCATTAAGTTTTTCTGTTTCTAAAACTATTTTCATGGCATTATCCCTTTCACACGTGAAATGCATCACCATAGTCAAATACCCCGCAACATGGAAGCATAACTGCCCGAGTCTATACTTCGTTCCGGTCCGTCCTTAACAAGCGTCCGCCGGACGCGTAGGACCGTTGCCCGCGGGAATAACAATCTAATTTTCATTATACTTTAAAAACAGTCTATTGTAAACCAATTTTTTATAAAATCAACATTTTTTTTATAAAGTCTTTATGAAGCCAACACGGAAACAGCCTTGCCCCAAGTATAATGAAATACGAGAAACAAGGTCTGTATAAAATGTTATTATAAGTAAATTATCATTTGCCCAAATCATACTCTTTATGGAGCCGCCCGTGCCTATAATTTTTTGCCGGTAAGCAGCTCGAAACTTTGGAGGTATTTTTCAATGGTCTTGTCAACAATGTCCTGCGGCAGAGTCCAGTCATGGTTTTCGTTAGCCTTCAGCCAGTCACGCGCAAACTGCTTGTCAAAAGACGGCTGCGGTTTTCCCGGCTCATATCCCTCTTTCGGCCAGAACCTTGAACTGTCAGGCGTTAGCATTTCATCCCCTATTATTATGTTGCCGTCCCTGTCAAGTCCGAATTCAAACTTTGTATCAGCAATTATGATTCCTTTGCCAAGCGCATATTCGGCGCATTTTTTATATAAAGCTATCGTGTAATCTTTAAGCTTTTTGGCATATTCCTCACCCCTGCCCGGATATGCCTTTTCAAGGTGTTCTATACTCTGTTCAAACGAAATATTCTCGTCATGGTCTCCAATCTCAGCCTTCGTCGACGGCGTATATATAGGCTCAGGCAGCTGTTCCGACTCCTTAAGTCCCTTTGGGAGTTCGATTCCGCATACCGTACCGTTCTTCTTATAGCTTTCCCATCCGCTTCCGGTAATATATCCTCTCACTATACACTCAACAGGCAGCATCTCAAGCTTACGGCACATCATGCTGTTGCCGTCAAATCTCTCCTGTCTGAAAAATTCAGGCATGTCGTTAACGTCCACGGACAACATGTGGTTCGGCAGAATATCCTTTGTGTAATCAAACCAGAATGCCGACATCTGCGTAAGCACGGTACCCTTTTTTGTCACATTGTTATTGAGAATTACGTCAAAACAGCTTATACGGTCAGTGGCGGTGATTATAAGGCTGTCGCCCACGTCATATATTTCACGTACCTTTCCCTCCGTTATAGGTGTATATTCAGTCATATCGTGCCTCCTTATATTCTACACATTTATTTCGCAGCCCAAACTTCGCGAATACAGTCCTATATTAGGGTGTGTCTAGGTAAATGCAAAGTTCAAGTTTGTAAAATGAATATCTCTATACTAACGTAATAAGTGCAATTATTCAAGTACTTTTATAATAAAATACAGTAGGTTCTCGGCTAATTTAGACGAAAAATCTAATTGAAAGGTTTTATTTTATCTTCTTGTCTATTCATCGGCTGTATCTTCCAAGGATGTCAATAAAGATTCCCCTTCTTCCGTCAATTCCTCCACACCGCGCAGAGTACGGTTAATCGCCCTCGTGCGCCTGCCTACAATGTCAGACAGCGTTTTGTCGGCTGTCTGAATCTGCTTTTGCGCTTTTTCAAGCATACCGCCAAACTTAATAAATTCCGACTTCACTGCACGCAGAGTATCCCACACTTCCTGCGACCGCTGCTCAATTGCCAGCGTCTTAAATCCCATTTGCAGAGACGCTAAAAACGCCGACAACGTGGTGGCTCCAACTGCCGTAATCTTATATTTATCACGAAGTTCTTCAAACAAGGCCGCATTTTGAACGACCTCTGCGTATAGACCCTCGGTGGGAAGAAACATAAGCGCAAAATCAGTAGTCTTTGGCGGCGCTATATATTTATCATGGATTTCTTTTGCAAATGAACGGATTTTTGTTGTAAGCGAACGTCTGGCATCATCTATTTCCTGCTTGTCCCCGGCGTCAAGCAATCTGTTATAGTCTTCAATCGGGAACTTACTGTCAATCGGCAGAAACAGCGGTTCATCGCCATTACCGGGAAGCTTTATCGCAAACTCCACACGCTTACCGCCTGTAATCTCGACGTTCACTTCATATTGGCCCGGAGCAAGAATATCGGAGAGAAGCTTCTCAAGGCGGACCTCACCGTATGTACCGCGCTCCTTTACATTCATCAGGGCGTTTTTCAACGACTTTGTATCGGCAGCCAGAGCTTTCATCTCGCCTAATCCCTGGCCTACGCTCTCAAGCTGCTTACTGACCAGTTCAAATGACTTCGCAATTCTGGTTTCAAGCGTCTTTTGCAGCTTCTCGTCCACCACGTTCTGCATCTGCTCAAGCCGCTTTTCATTACTTTCCTGCAATGCCTTCATTTTACTTTCAAGCGTCGCGTTAATCTTGTCTATATTATGAACATTGTCCTGCTGAATGGAGGACAGCCGATTATCTACCTGTTCGCCAAATGTGCGAAGCTGATTGTTCTGCTCCTCACGACTAGTTTTAAGAGCTGCCGCCACGGTTCCTCCAATCCGTTCGTTGCTTTCTGCCCCTGCTTTCTGAATATCGATCAGCTGTGTTTCCATCTGCCGCTGAAATTCGGCAAGCTGCCGGTTAACTTCTTCCCGGTTCGAAGCAAGCGTATCCTGAATGCTGTTCTGGATAACGCCAAAACGCGCAAACTGCTCTGTTGCACCGTTTGCAATTTGTTTTTGCACGCTGTCACGCTGTTCCTCTGTAGTTCGCTTCAATAGAGTGATTATTTCTCCGATACCGGACTTTCTGCGTCCGGCAGCCTGCAATATAACAACAATAAAAAGCAGAACAATATTTACGATTCCAATAACTTCCGACAATCCCATTTCATTTCCTCCATATACTCTTTTTTACATCATAATACATTTTTCAGCATATTTCTATATGGGAATTATAAATCATGTTCCGGCAGTAATATACAGATACTAAGCCTGCCGCCTTCATATTCCGCCGATATACTTCCATTCATCCTCTCAACCAGATTCCTTGCAATCGAGAGTCCAAGACCCGTAGACTGTCTTGCGCCCTCAACAGTGTAAAATCTATCAAACAGCCTGCCGGTCTGAATTTCATCCAAACCGGAGGCTTTATTTGAAAAAACAATCGCTCCTGATTCAGAAAGCGTGATTTCCAAATCTCCGTCGCTATATTTGACGGCGTTATTCAGCAGGTTTGAAAATACCCGCGCAAGCGCGGAACGTGCGATTCCACGCATCACTTTCTTATCCGGCATTCTTATAACAGGCGTTATTCCAGCCTCCTTCAGCAAAGTATAACATTCGGCTATACAGTCCTCCAATACTGCGTTTACTGACAAAGGCTCGCCGGACACGTCTTCTTCTGACACAAGAATAAGCGAATACCTGAAAAGTTCTTCCGTCAGGTTTGCAAGCATGGATGCGCGCCCCCGGATTATATTCATATACCTGCGGGCCGCCACCGTATGATCCTCCTGTTCAAGCAAATCAAGATATCCGCATATGGCGGTTAAGGGCGTCCTCAAATCGTGGGATATATTCGTGACCGCATTTTTTATTTCCATGTCCCCGAATTCAAAACGGCGCCTTTTTTCGCGGAATGTTCTAAGTTGTACGTTGACGGTATCCGCAAGTTTCCTCATATGCCTGTCCCTGCATGATATGTCTATCAGCGTATTCGTATCGGTCATAAGCCTGTCGGCAAACGCCTCTCCTATCTCGTCCGCCGCTTTCTGCAAAAGCCGTATTTTTACTATCAGGGCGGTAAATATAACAGCGATAATGACGAACGCTGCCCACAACCATACTTCCATGTCCTTCTCCTCATCATATTTTTTTAACACAAAACCGGTATCACTATCTGGACACGCTGGCGCCCGGTTTCGCTATTGTGAAACCATAGTACTATTACATGTGAAGGTAATCGCGAGAATAGAATAATAATGGATTCTCATTTCAAATCCTTTTTCCTGAATATTATGATACCGAATCCGCACGTCAGCATAATTATAAGAGTATCATAGATATAAAACTGCACAGGCGGGCTGACAATATCACCAATCATGCATGACAGCCGTACTGACTGTCCACCCGGCAAAACGTCGTTCATTATTTCATATACACGGCGCACATTGCCATTAGAGATATAACGCGGGTTATCCTCAAATATCGTATCCGGATTGTCTCCGTTTACGGAATACTCTACTATCTCTATTTTTTCAGGTTCCTCAAGTTTCTCGAGCACATGTATCCCGAATATAAACATTGCAAGCGCTAAAAATATACTGACAACCGATGCGGCGGCGCGGTTATTGTATATCATGATAAGCATCACAAAAATGCCTGCGTAAACCGCCGTAAGTAAAAATATACATAGAATTATCGCCATAATATCCGCCGCCCGCGCTTCAAAGAACCCCTGGAAAGGTATCCCCAACGCAAGGCCTGCAGCCAGATAAAATATACAAAACAGCCAGCCCGCAGACGTACATACGATATAGTTTGACAGATAAATATTTACCCTTGTATGCCCGGCAATTAATTTGTTCCGTATCGTGTGGCTGCCGTGTTCAGTTCCCACATACAGAGTTACAAACGCCGCCATTATTACTCCTATAACGATTGCATATATGAAAAAGCCGTCTTCCAATGCAACTGAGGGGTCCGTTACGACGTTGGCAACTCTGAATACGACCAGTAAAACCATAAGCAACGCCGCAATGTAAAACTCCCTGCTTTTAAAAAGCCGTGAATAATCGGCTGATAACAATTTACGCATTATTACCACCTCCCACAAGGCTTACATAGTAGCTCTCAAGACTCTCGTCGCGCTCCTGCATGGAAATTATCTCACAATTTTTCTCTCCGAGAAGCGAAGCCAGCTTTGATATGCCCGGTTTGGCAAACACGTCGGCCTGCGTGTCCGATATGATTTCATATCCGATATTCATGCCGTCAAGCACACATGCAAGGACGCGCGTATCGCTGACCTCCATTCGCACACATTTTCTGCATGCAGCCTCAAGTGCATCTGCGCTAATCTCTTTCAATATACGCCCGTTGTCAATGAAGCCATAGTGGGTGGCGAGTTTTGCAAGCTCGTCAAGAATGTGGCTGGAAATCAAAACCGTAATACGATGTTCGCGGTTTAGTTTTAGAATAAGCTCCCTTATTTCGATAATTCCCTGCGGGTCAAGTCCGTTTGCCGGCTCGTCAAGCACAAGAAAATCCGGGTCTCCTGCAAGCGCGATGGCAATGCCAAGTCTCTGACGCATACCAAGCGAAAAGTTTTTGGCTTTCTTCTTCCCTGTATCCCCGAGTCCGACCAGATTTAACGTATGTGCAATACCGTCAAACGACGGAAGACCGAGAATACGATACTGTTGTTTCATATTTTCCTCCGCGGTCATATCCGGATAAACCGACGGCGTTTCCACAACAGCTCCCATTCTCCTCCGGGACTTCACAACATCCTTTCCGGCGCTTTTTCTTCCATAGAGCGTATACTCTCCGGACGTTGGCTCCACTAGCCCGCAGATAAGCCTGATAAGCGTAGTTTTACCCGCGCCGTTTTTTCCGACAAATCCGTAAATCGCCCCTTTCGGAATGTTCATGGATACTCCGTTCAACGCCTTGAAGTCCCCATAATTTTTGCAAAGGGCATTCGTTGTAAGTACATATTCCATAGTTATATCCTCCTTTTATGCCCTTATTTTAGACTATGGGTGTAAAGAAACCGGTAAAGAAAACAGTAAAGATTTCGTATAGATTTCTTATAGATTTCCTATATAGATTCCATACAAATTATCTGTAAAACCTATATAAATTCACAGTTTGTCACTTTCATTACACATCTTAAAACCGATACCCCAGACAGCCTCTATATAATTCTTCCCGCTAACCTTACGCAGCTTTCCCCTAATGTTACTTATATGCATTTTTAGCGAATTATCCGTACAGTCGGGCGTTTCGCCGCTTATTCTTTCAAGCAGCAGTGATTTTGTTATAACCTGCTCCGGATTCTGCATAAGAAGTTTAAGAATAGCATACTCCGTTCTTGTAAGCTTTACGCATGTTCCGCCGACAGACACCGAGCGGCCGTCCGCATCAAGCGTTATATCATCATATTTTAAGACCATATTATCTGCATGATTCGAAGCGCCGCGAAGATGCGCCGATATTCTGGCCAGAAGTTCTTTCATGTCAAACGGCTTAGTCACATAATCTACAGCGCCTCCAAGAAGTAAAGCAACTTTATTGTCAATATCCGTTTTCGCGCTCACAACAATTACGGGACTCCCCTTTATATGCATAAGCACATCCTCGCCTTTCAGTCCAGGAAGCATAAGGTCAAGCAGAACAAGGTCGGGCTTTGACTCTCCGAGTACATACAGCGCTTCCGTTCCCGAATACGCGCGCAGAACGCCGTACCCTTCCCTTGAAAGCGACTCCTCAAGCATGTCGCCGATATATATGTCGTCATCAATAATCAGAATATTTTTCAAGTCCGTCATCTCCGTTTCAGCCAAATCCCCCGCAGCAAGTTAGAACAAGCGTCCACCGGACGCTTAGGACCATTGCGTACGCGAGAATAAAAAAACACGACATAATATTATCCCCGGAGGGTTTATAGTAAACGACAATTATTTTTGTCGTTTACTATAAATTATGCCATGTTTTTCTATATTCATTACACGCTTTTTAACCCGTGTCTTTATTTTATAAGAGCCGCCGTCTCCCTCGCGATTGCCAGTTCCTCGTTGGTAGGTATAACGCAGACCTTTACCTTTGATTCTGGTGCGGAAACTACGATATCCTCTCCCCTGACGGAATTCTTCTCATCATCAAGCACAATCCCAAGAAAACCGAGGTAATCGCAAATTTCCTTACGGATATCCTTGTTATTCTCACCAAGTCCGGCGGTAAATGTTATCGCGTCAACGCCGTTCATCGCCGCGGTGTATGCTCCAATGTATTTTACAACCCTATAGCTGAATATTCTCTGCGCTTCGTCCGCAAGCGCATTTCCCTCGGAAGCCGCTTTCTCAAGGTCTCTGAAATCACTGGAAAGACCGCCGGAAAGACCGTACACGCCCGACTCCTTATTCAGAATTGTCATGACATCTTCAACTGACTTATTCTCCTTATGCGCTATGAATTCTACAATTGCAGGGTCTATGTCCCCGCTTCTCGTACCCATTACAAGTCCCTCAAGAGGCGTAAGTCCCATTGAAGTATCTACGGACTTGCCGTTCATCACTGCCGATATGCTTGCACCGCTTCCAAGATGGCAGACTATTACTTTGCTGTTTTCGGCATCCAGGCCCGCAACCTCGTATGTCCTCTTCGATACATAGCTGTGGCTTGTTCCGTGAAATCCGTATCTTCTAATTTTATATTTATCATAATAAGAAACAGGGAGTCCGTACATGTAAGCCTTTTTAGGCATTGTCTGATGAAATGCCGTATCGAACACAGCTACGTTAGGCTTGCCCGGCATAATCGCCTGACATGCCCTTATACCGATAATTCCGGCAGGATTATGTAAAGGCGCGAGTTCGCTGACAGCCTCGACGTCCGCTATAACGCTTTCGTCAACTACTACGGAAGATGAGAACTTTTCACCTCCGTGCACAACCCTG
Organism: Lachnospiraceae bacterium; assembly: GCA_022790615.1. Classification (GTDB taxonomy): domain Bacteria; phylum Bacillota; class Clostridia; order Lachnospirales; family Lachnospiraceae; genus V9D3004. The sequence continues at coordinate 26,070 of JAAVXK010000032.1, read as the reverse complement.
TGTCCTATCGCCTCTATCTCGTCAAGAGTTTTTACAACGCCGTTTTTCTCATCGACAAGCGCGTCGAGCACAATGCTTACGGCAACTTTATGGTCAGGCATGTCTTTGTCAAACTCAATCTTCGCCCCTTCGGAAGATGAATATTTGAAATGTCCCGATTGTCCAATACGCTCGCATATACCCGTTGCAAGCGCTTTCTCGGTACCTGAATCAATCAGCTGGTACTTTAACGATGAGCTTCCACAGTTAATAACCAATATCTTCATGTGTAATTCCTCCTAAAATATATAAAATAAATTAAATTTTATGTTTACCTGTCTGAATTAAAAACCACAATTAGTATACAACTAAGCGTTTGATTTGTAAAGCGATATGTTGTATTGTATAATATCATAATTCATTACCATATGTTAAAACTGTATATACAAAGTTTGGACATTTGGACATATGAAACAAAAAGGAGCGCGGCAATGAGAGTTACAGGAATCATATGCGAATATAATCCGTTTCACAACGGACACAAATATCATATTGAAGAAACCCGCCGCATATGTGAGGCCGATTACATTATAGGAATTATGAGCGGTCCCTTTACGCAGCGCGGAACCCCTGCAATAACGGATAAGTACTCACGCGCTAAAATGGCTCTTTTATCAGGATGCGACATTGTCCTCGAACTGCCCGTGAGGTTTGCGACGTCAAGCGCGGAAGGCTTCGCACATGGGGCCGTGAATATATTGAACGCTACGGGAATTACGGACGGCATATGCTTTGGAACCGAAGCCGGTATTCTTGATGATTTTAGGAAGGTTGCTGAAATTATTGATACGGAACCGCATTTATATAAAGAGATTCTGTTGTCATCCCTTAAAAACGGTCTTTCATATCCGACCGCAAGAAGCAGGGCGCTTTCAGGATTCCTTAAAACGGAACACATACCGCTGTCTGCAGACATTTCCCTTCCGAACAACATACTTGCGATTGAATATATACGCGCCTGCAACCATGCCGGACTTAACGTTCATACAGTAAAACGAACCGACAACGGATATCATGATTTGAGGCTTTCAGATATGGAAAGCGGAATGTGCAGCGCGTCTGCACTTCGAAACGCCGTTATCCAAAATGCCGGTTCCGGAAACCATATTTCTAAAAATACCGCCTTTCATACTATTGCTTTTGATAATACTATTGTTTCCGAATCTTCCGTAAGCGCATTTATCCCCTACAACCTGTATGAATATTTATCGCGTCCTGTATCGGAACGACATTTTTCAATGCAATTGTACGCCTCAATCGTGTCGCATATGAATTCGCTGCCAGACTATGCTGACATTTCAAATGACCTTGCGGCAAGAATACGGAAAAACATTACTGCTTTTGAAGACTGGGCCCAGTTCGTATCACTGCTAAAGACAAAGCAGTACACATACACACGTATTCAGCGGGCTCTTTCACACTGTATGCTCAACATAAAAAATTTTATGTACGAAACTGATAAGTATAAAGCCCCTTATATTAGGGTACTCGGCTTTCGAAAATCGTCCTCGCCGCTTATGAAACTGCTCTCACAGAAAGCGGCGGCGCCGGTCGTCACAAAACCCGCAGACGTCAATTCATTGAACGCAGTTTCCGATTCGTATGCAAAAACTCTGCTGTCGGAAGATATATACGCGTCGGAACTATACGAGAAAACGCGTTCTTTCACATATGAATACAACAATCAATACAACGAATTCACACATGGAATGGTAATTGAATAATTCACCGAACCAATTCATATATATGTGGTAACGACAATTGTGAGGCAGCCAGTATTGTTCCGCCATACCTCCATCAAATATACATTTTTATTTCTCATTCTAATACTTCTGGTCATCTTTCCTAAGATATGCATAGACGGTGCTGCCAGGGGTTTATTATTGTGGTTCAATACCGTGCTGCCCACGTTGTTTCCCTTCTTTCTCGTTACAAGGCTTATACTTTCACTGAACCTGATTCCACGAAGCCTATCCGCATTTTACCCTGTAATGACCGGGCTTATAGCCGGATATCCTACCGGCGCCGCAACTATTTCGGAATTGATAAAATCCGGACAGATAAATGTAAGGCAGGGACAGCTCCTTATGATAATAAGCAACAACGCAAGCCCGGGATTCCTAATTGGCATTGCAGGCTGCATATGCGGCGACGTTCCCGGCGGACAGTACTATATATGGTTCAGCACAATACTGTCTTCTGCCGTCATAACTTTACTATACAGCACAAAATACCTAAAAAAACTTTCAGCCAATCCCGATTCGCCAAATATAATAACAGAAGAATCCCGTATGCACGGTAATACTGCGAAACAGGATCCGGCGGCCGGCTTAACCGGAAAGCCAAAGAAAAATAATACCGCCTTTCTCGGCACGCTTGAAGACACTATGTTCGAGTGTTTCAGACTTCTTGTACTGATAGGCGGTTATATAATCATATTTTCTGTTCTTGCTGATTTTTCAAGTCTTATTGTGAGCGGTTTTCTCCCTCACAGCATAATTGCGGGGACGTTTGAAATAACAACCGGAATTACGCTCATTATGTCTGATGCCGGAAAACTGCCTGTTATAATAAAAGGTACGGCGGCCGCAGCGCTCTGCGGTTTCGGCGGAATATCCGCACTTTTGCAGACTTCGGGCGTCATAAGGGATTCCGGTCTGTCCTTGTCAAAATACACATTTCACAAAGTATTGTGCGCGGCTGCCGGCGGAGCCATATTTTATTTTATATACAGTTTCCGCTGACAGATAAAAACGTATGTTATCTTTACAAACAAACTACTCGTCCACATCTTCAACCAGCGAGGCGATCTCCTCCTCGGCCGAATCATCCGCCAGCTGTTGTTCTTTGTGCACCTCATACGGAAGCGACATCTCAAGCTCCCTTTTATTCTCACGTATTGTTTCCAAATTCATCTTAAATGTATTAACCAGTTCGTCATATCTTCCGGCAGACTCTTTATAAGCGGCCTGTATAGCGCTTTCCGCATTCGTAAGTAGACTATTCGTATATGTAATGGCATTAATCCTGTACTGCGCGGCCTCTTCGTTAGCATTGGTTATAATTCTGTTAGCTTCCTGGGTTGCCGCCGTTATTATCTCCTGCGCGCGCTGGTTTGCCTGTCTTACCATCTCGCTCTCGTCTATAAGGGCTGCGGCTCTTGAATTAGCCTGTTCCACTACAAGCGCCGCGCTCTTGTTGGCGTCTTCAATTATCCTGTCGCGGTTCGCGATAACTTTCTGGTATCTCTTAATTTCCTCGGGAGTTCTCAATCTGAGTGCATCGAGCATATCATAAAGTTCGCCCCTGTGCAATATTACTTTATTGGGATTGCCCATCGGTGACCTGGCGTTATCGACAAACTCGAATATGTCCTCAATCATCTTTTCTATATTATTCGCACCCATTCTTTTACTCCTCTCTTTTATATGCTTATATAAAATGTTTTAATACAAAACTTAACCTGACCCTGACTGATAACAATGGATTATCCCATAGTTACGCATCTTGACAGATATATCTCAAAAACGCATGGCAGTTTGTCTTATACCTTTTGATTCTTATAACTTCATACCTGCCGTCGTTCCAATTGTCCACGTCTGTCCTAAGCGACGTCTCTACAACTATAATCGTATTGCCATCTATAATTTCCGCTGACGCAAGCGCGTCCAAAACGTCCTTCTCCATGCCGCATTCGTACGGAGGGTCCATAAATACAATATCAAAAAGCTTATTTCTTCTGGAAAGATTACGGATTGCCTGCAGCACATCCATCGGAAGAACCTCGGCATCATCCCTAAGACGCGTATGTGACAGATTCTGCTCTATACATCTTACGGACTCCTTGTTCTTATCGACAAATACAGCCTTTTTCGCTCCCCTGCTAAGAGCCTCAATTCCAATGCCGCCGCTCCCGCTGAACAAATCAAGAAACGCGCAATCTGCCAAATCATTCTGCAGAATATTAAATAACGTCTCTTTTATTCTGTCTGTAGTAGGCCTTACATCCCTGCCAGAAGGTGTAACCAGCGTCATTCTTCTTGCTTTTCCGGCTATTACACGCATAAAATACTAACCTCTCCCTACATTATTCCCGCGTAGGACGAACCTCCCACACAGTATAGGCCTAGTATATCTGTTTTAAATAAAAATTTCAAGACCCAGTCATTAATTCGCATGGCAATCGCTTAAAACCGTAATTGGTCTTACAATAGTTTTTATGCGAATGCCCTGATTAATTCTGTACGCCGTGATGTACGGCCGTCGTACTGTCTGAAATAACTTTAAATTCGTATCCGTGCGATTTTCCATATTTTATAATAGAATCGAGCGCATTAACGGTTTTATCATTATTTGAGAAATCATGCATGAGAACTACATTATCCCTGTTCTTCCTAAGCCCTCTCGTCACACTTTTGTATACCTGGGCGCTGTTTGTACTTCCACCAGCGTCGCCCGAACTTACATTCCAGTCAAAATAAGAGTATCCAAGCTTGTCAACCTCTTTTACAAGACGGCTCATAATTCCCCTGTTATAGCGTCTGCTCACAAGATTAGAGCTGCCGCCCGGGAATCTTGTTGTCCATACCCTGCAGCCAAGCGTCTTCTCAAGCTTATCCTGCAGTTTTGTCACATTCGAAATATAAGTTTCCTTAGAACGGTATATTGCGGCGTAATCATGTGAATATCCGTGTATAGCTATCGCATTGCCCTCAGAAGCCGCCCTCTTAATTAGCTTTTCACCTTTTTTATCATAATTAATTACGAAGAAAGTGGCATTGACCTTATTTTTTTTCAATATATCGAGAATTTTTGGTGTAGACGTAAGGGATGGACCGTCGTCGAACGTCAGGTAAATGACGCTTTTGTCCTTCTTTACAACCCTGATTTTACATGCAAATGTTTTCTTCCCCTTCTTTGCTAAAATAGTGGAAGTACCGTTTTTTATGCCTTTTATACATACGTGGCCGTCCATCTTCTTAACAATCTTTGCAACATTCCTGTTGCCGGACGACCATTTAACTTTGCCTGCAATCCCTCTTACATGGAGCCTCAAAGTCTCGCCTTTTTGCAGCTCATACTGCGCATATGCAAGCCCTTCGTCAGTAACTTTCACTTTGCAGGTATATTTCCTGCCTTCATAGACGGCGCGGACAATGGACTTTCCCCCGCTGATTCCATGAATCTTCCCGTCTCTGCCGACAATTACCACATCCTCGTTACTGCTCGTCCATTTTATAACTGCACCGTCGCCCGCGTTGTCAAGCCTGAGTCGGAATGTTTCACCTGTTCCTATAGTCTTTGAGGAACAATTAATACTCACGTCATCGTAATCCGTCACTAACGCCGGGCCAGACGCTTCCAAAGCCTGAACAACTCCCGCGTCTGCCGCAACAGGCGTCGCAGGCGGCATCTCTGACGCCTGCACGGCGGATGATTTCAACAAAAAGCATGCCGCCGTGAAGACAAGCAGCCTACATATCTTTTCTATATTCTGTTTCATTTTATCACTCCCAATTAATCTTCCCTATTATAATTATTTCCTTACTTTATTGCAAACTTGCGTCAAACAATTTTCATTTTTCTTACAATAAAGCAGCCGGATAATGCAATTCTATATCATCCCTTATTCTGGTCATATATCAGGTTACTGCTGTGATATATCTCGCGAAGCTTAGGCTTCTCAATTTTACCTGTAGGATTGCGCGGTATATCTGCAAAAATAATCTTCCTCGGCCTCTTATAGCGCGGCATTTCCTTACAGAACTCGTTAATCTCCTCCTCTGTGCAGGAAACTCCTTTGACCGTCTCTATAATAGCCGTTGCAATCTCGCCGAGACGCTTGTCGGGAAGGCCGATAACCGCAACGTCCTTTACCTTCGTATATTTTCTTATAAAATCTTCAATCTGTACCGGATACAGGTTCTCGCCGCCGCTTATAATAACATCCTTCTTACGGTCGACAAGATATATAAATCCGTCCTCGTCCATCTGGGCCATATCGCCGCTGTAGAGCCATCCGTCTTTTAACACCTCGGCGGTTGCCTCCTCATTATTGTAGTAACACGTCATTACTCCCGGACCTTTAATTACGAGCTCACCGACGCTGCCCTGTGCAACCTCGTTTCCGTCCTCGTCAACAATCTTAACTTCCCAGCCGTATCCGGCTTTGCCGATTGCTCCGACTTTATGTATATTTTCAACGCCAAGGTGTACGCAGCCCGGCCCTATGGATTCGGAAAGTCCGTAATTGGTGTCATAATCGTGTCCCGGAAAATATTCTTTCCACCTCTTTATCAGACTCTGCGGAACCGGCTGCGCCCCAATATGCATAAGTCTCCACTGTCCGAGCGTGTAATCCTCCTTATTCAGCTCGCCGATGTCAAGCGCTTCCAGTATGTCCTGCGCCCAAGGCACGAGGAGCCATACAATAGTACATTTTTCAGATGAAACCGTCTCCAGTATTGTTTTTGGATTGACTCCTTTTAAAAGTATTGCCCTGCTGCCGGATACAAGACTTCCGAACCAGTGCATCTTCGCGCCCGTATGGTAAAGCGGCGGAATACAAAGAAATATGTCGTCCCTTGTCTGTCCGTGGTGCTTCTGCTCGCAAATGGCGGAATGCATAAGACTCGTATGTTTATGCAAAATCGCCTTTGGAAATCCCGTTGTACCTGACGAGAAGTATATAGCAGCGTCGTCATCGTCAGTAACCGTAACGGCAGGCGCGACGCTTGAGAAGTTTGCCGCAAGCTTGTCATAGTCTTCAGCAAACGACGGGCAGTTTCCTCCCACATAGAACAAAAGCCTGTTAGTAATAATATCGTCCGCTATGCCTTCAATACGTCCGATAAACTCCGGTCCGAATACGAGAACGTCGGCCTCCGCAAGGTCAAGACAATACTGAATCTCCTCCGAATCGTATCTAAAGTTAAGAGGAACTGCAAGAGCCCCCGTCTTTAGGATTCCGAAATATATCGGCAGCCATTCAAGACAGTTCATTAATAAAATGGCAACCTTATCCCCTTTCCTTATGCCTCTCGACATCAGAAGGTTAGCAAACCGGTTCGCTTTCTCATCAAAAACGCCCCATGTTATCTCCCTTCTGTAATGACATGTAGCCGCCGGTTCAATAAGCTCATAATCACGCCACGTAACCCTTCTTTTCTCCTGTATATCGGGATTGACCTCAACAAGGCATACATCGTTTCCGTACTGTTTTGCATTCTTTACTAAAAAATCTGTAATAGGCATTATCTCTGACCTTTCTTTTTATATGTTTCTTTCCATTCAATAATCGTTTACCATTGTTATTCAAACAATCTGCTGTTATCCAAACCGTCTGCCGCTGTTCTCTTTTATGTTAAGATTTTAGGTTCTTGTATCACTCAGCCCTCGAATCCGACCGCAAACGCTTTCTGATTCAGCTCTACCGTCTTAGGCGGCACAGTATCCGCTATCACGTCAAGCCACTGCTCCTCTGTGAAATCCATGCTCTTGGCGGCAACTCCGAGAATTATAACGTTAAAGCATTTTGTATTGCCAAGCTTTTTGGCCTCCTCCATGGCATTTATCGAAACTACCTTATGCTTCTGTTTCAGAGTCTCTATTATATTTTCAGGATATTCGGCATTGCCCGTGACCACCGTCATAGGCGCTATCTCATAATCATTTACAATTATTACGCCGTCTTCCTTTAGAAAATGCGCGTATCGCATTGCCTCAAGCTTTTCAAACGCGATAAGAACGTCGGCCTGTCCCTCCTCGACTATAGGCTCGTTTACCTTGTCGCCGTAACGTACAAATGTGACAACGCTTCCGCCGCGCTGCGCCATTCCGTGAACCTCAGACAGTTTTACGTCATAACCCGCCCTGGTTGTTATCGAGCCAAGGATACGGCTTGTAAGCAGCGTACCCTGTCCTCCGACTCCGACTATCATTATATTTTTTGTCTCCATAATTTTCACCAAACCTTTCCTTTCTCATAGTATATTTGTATTACTTGTCTGTTTTGCGCGGTGTGAATCCGATTGCGTCAAACTTACAGCGTTTCATACACAGTCCGCAGCCGTTACACATCGTTTCATCAATTGAAACTGTTCCGTCGTTATTTTTCGTAATTGCAGGACAGCCGGGCACAAGGCACACGCCGCATTTTTTACATTTTTCAGGTATTGCAAAGCATTTTCCCTTTGGCACGAATGTCTTAAGAAGGGCGCACGGTGATTTTGCTATAATAACCGACACCGACTCCCTCGCGCACTCCCTTTTAATAATCTTTTCGAGCTCGTCAATATCAAAAGCGTCAACCTCATATACATGTTCAACGCCGATTGATTTGCAGAGATTGTATATGTTAATCATGTATGTCGTCTCGCCCTTAAGCGTTTTTCCGGTAGCGGCATGCTCCTGATGTCCGGTCATTCCCGTCGTTGAGTTGTCAAGGATAATAACCGTCCCGGTAGCCTTGTTGTAAACCATGTTCATAAGCGAATTAATTCCCGTGTGAAGGAATGTGGAGTCGCCTATAGCGGCAACCCAGTCCCTGACATAATCGGACCCCTTCGCCATCTCCATTCCGTGGAGGGTTGATATGCTGGCGCCCATACACACGTTTGTCTCAACCACGTTAAGCGGCGCGACCGCGCCGAGCGTATAGCATCCGATATCTCCGGCCGCGTGAATTTTAAGCTTCTTTAAAACCGAATACACGCTTCTGTGCGGGCATCCCGGGCAAAGTATCGGCGGACGTGCAGGCACGTCAAAGGATTCTGAAAGCCCGGTCTTCTCTCCAAGCACAGCCTCCCTTAACATATTGGCGCTGTACTCGCCCTGTATCGTGAATCTCTCTTTTCCGACAGCTTTTATTCCCCACGATTTTATCTGCTCCTCCATAACAGGCTCAAGCTCCTCAACTATGTAGAGTGTTTGAACCTTTGAGGCAAATTCTTCTATGAGCTTTTTCGGCAGCGGATTCACAAGTCCAAGCTTCAATACCGAGGCATTCGGCAGCGCCTCTTTTACATACTGGTATGGAATTCCGCTCGTTATAACTCCTATCGAAGTGTCATTGTACGACACGGTATTTAATGGCATGTCGCAGGCGTCCTCCGCCATCTGCCGAAGTCTCTTTTCAACGAACTTATGCCTTGTCTTTGCATTGACCGGCATCATCACATTTTTCTGGAAATTATGTTCATATGCCTTATCCTCTGGACATACTCTGTCCTCCATGGTTACGACGCCCTGTGAATGCGAAAGCCTTGTCGTTGTGCGAAGTATTACAGGCGTGTCATATTTCTCGCTGTACGCAAACGCATACTTCATGAATACCCTTGCTTCCTCGCTGTCAGACGGCTCTATGACAGGAACCATCGCGGCCCTTGCAACCATCCTCGTATCCTGTTCATTCTGCGAACTGTATATGCCAGGGTCGTCCGCAACCACTACGACAAGCCCTCCGTTCACGCCGCTGTACGAACAGGTATAAAGCGGGTCTGCCGCAACATTAAGTCCTACATGCTTCATTGCGGCCATCGCGCGCACTCCGGCACACGACGCGCCTATGGCAACCTCCATCGCAACTTTTTCATTAGGCGACCACTCCGCATATATTTCGTCATATTTTGCAATATTTTCACTAACTTCCGTGCTCGGCGTTCCGGGATAAGCAGCCGACACTTTGACGCCGGCCTCGTACGCCCCCCTCGCAATAGCTTCATTGCCAAGCATTATCTTAGTATCTTTCATAAAGCTTTTCTCCTTATCTGCTGTTTCAGTCGTTACTGTATATAATACCTTTTTCGGCATCAAAAATCAACCGTCTGTATTCATGCCGGGATATATGCCCTATATTTATCAACAAAGACCTTGACATTATATACTTATATATATAGGATATATATTGAAAGATAAATCTCTGCATTTATTTACTTTTTAAGTGAATGAACCGAAAAATACGAAAAATACCAACCGGAAAGGATTCTGAAATATGTTAAACAAATCATTAATAAAGACAAAAAACGGCAAAAAAACATTTATTAAAAAAACATTGTGTCTTGCTCTCATGCTGTCCCTCCCTATCGGGATGACAGGCTGCGGCTCCGAAGGCCCGGACAATGAAAAAGCTACCGAAGCCCCTGACAGTACAGGCACTGACTCTGATTCGGAAAATAAACTCGGGGATTTTTATCCCTCAAAAACACCAAAGGAATTCTCAAACGATTTTCTTACAATCACTCTTACCGACGATTATGAGGAACAGGAAACAAGCGATTATGTTTTCAATTATTCAAGTCCTTATTCCCTGTGTTTCGGCATGTCGGAGACAAAGGAATCCGTCACGGCCGCCGGTTATACTGTGACCGGTCTTGATGATTACGCCGTCGTCGCAATGCAGGCTGCCGGAATCACTGCGGAAGTTACCCCGTACAACGATACCACGCGTACATTTACGTGGGAAAAGGAAATTAACAATATTCAATATTGCTATAAAGCATTTGTAACCGAAACCGACTCCACATACTGGATGTTCCAGTTCGCAGCGCAAAAAGACGTATTTGATGTACTGAATACCGAATATGATTCATACTACAATTCGGTAGTATTTAAGAACTAGTACATCGTATTTGGCAATCTGGTTATATAGATTTATTGCAAAATGGTCATTGTCTTAATATCAGATATGATTATACTTTATTTTATCAACTGGCCGGTACACTACATATCTGAATTGGGGGCAATCATATGACGCATACAACAAAAAATGCCGCTGCAGCAGGCAGCGGCGCCTATTCAATTACAATTACAGCTCTATTCACCGCGCTTACCTGTATCGCCACAATTATAATACAGATCCCATCACCTACTAACGGTTATGTCAATCTCGGCGACTGTTTCGTATTATTATCCGCATTTATACTCGGACCTTTCTTAGGTGCGGCGGCAGCGGGAACAGGCTCCATGCTCGCCGATATTTTTTCCGGATATACGTATTATGCTCCGGGAACCTTTATTATAAAAGCCTTAATGGCAGTGTGCGCCTACTATATATACAGACTGGTACTGCGGATTGTAAAAACGCACAGGGTTATCGCCGCGGTTTCGGCGGCCGTCACTGCGGAAATAATAATGATTACCGGATATTTCATATTTGCCGCAGTCTTTCTTGGCTCAGGGTTCGCGGCAGCGGCAGGAATCCCCGGCAATCTTGTTCAGGCTGTATTCGCATTAATAGTTACGCCTTTGCTTTACTCGCTTATAAGCCGTAACCGCTACATAAGATTTTATTATTAAAATTATCAGGGAAGTGAGCGTATAGTATGTCAGAGAATATCATAAACGAAAATCATCTTGCCAATATAGAATTCAGCACGGAATTTCTTGATACAATTAAAAGCCAGACGGCTGACGCTGTAAAGGAGTTATGTGATATTGCCGGTCTTTATGAGGGTTCCATATTCATTGTCGGCTGTTCCTCAAGCGAGGTTGCCGGAGAATTAATCGGAACATTTTCAAGTCCGGACCTGGCCTCGGCAATATATGACGGAGTCCAGTCGATCCTTATTCCCAGAAAAATCAAACTTGCCGCCCAGTGCTGCGAGCATTTGAACCGCGCAATAATTATAGACGGATATTATGCCGACGCGGTAAATGTTGTTCCCAAACCAAAGGCCGGCGGTTCGTTCGCCACGGCAGCCTACAAAAACTTCTCCCATCCCACAGCGCTCGAATCAATAAAAGCAGATGCGGGAATTGATATAGGCGGAACGCTCATCGGTATGCACCTTAAGCATGTGGCAGTTCCCGTTCGTCTCGCAACAAAGCGCATAGGAAACGCTGTCGTAATTGCCGCGAGAACCAGGCCCAAATTCATCGGCGGAGTACGGGCAGCTTATGATGAAGCATTATTATAACGCATACTATTATTATACCGGCCAGCACACCCGCACTGTCTATGAAAACATCCGTCAGGCGGCAGCTTCGCCCCGGCACAAAATACTGGTGAATTTCGTCAGTTGCAGCATATATGGTTCCTGTTACATACGGAGTCATTACATTATAGATTCTTTTATTGCGGGAGTCGTACACGGCCCCCGCGATAAGCAGTCCCAAAACTGCATACTCCGCGGCATGCGCCGTTTTTCTGACCGGATAATCGATTTTACCCGCCATCTCGTACTGCCTTTCCTCCGTCAGCTCATTATATCCCTGCACAAATATACTGCATATCAGTTTCCCCGCTCTTCTGCTTTCATTTATCGATTCGCCGCCGTTTTTTGCCGAAAATGAAAAGATTACCGACGCCCATAGTACAGCCAGAACGAGAAATACAGTTTTTCTTATATTATATTTTCCAAATACCCTCATTTATTATTCCACCCGTCAAACATTCTGCAATACAGCCTCCCTCATAACTTTTGCAATATCGTCGTTTATAATCAAATCCGCCCTTGAATCGGCCCTCGTTTCACTCTTGTTAATAAGCACAAGTCTTCGTCCGGAAAAATAATCTATAAATCCTGCGGCAGGATAAACGACGAGCGAGGTTCCTCCTATAATAAGAACATCTGCCGATGCTATCGCTTCAACCGCGCCGGAAATTATACCGCTGTCAAGTCCCTCCTCATAGAGCACCACATCGGGTCTGACTATGCCCCCGCATTCCGTACACCGCGGCACGCCGTCTGATGCGGTTATATGGTCCGAACCGTATGTTTTATGACACTGCATACAATAATTCCTAAGCACCGAACCGTGCAGCTCAAACACATTTACCGAGCCCGCGTCCTGATGGAGTCCGTCGATATTCTGGGTTATAACGGCCTTAAGCTTGCCCATTTTTTCAAGCTTGGCAAGCGCTATATGACAATCGTTCGATTTCGCATCGGGATATATAAGATTCTTCTTATAAAAGTCATAAAATTCATCCGTATGCCTCATAAAAAAGGAATGCGACACTACCTGTTCCGGCGTAAAGTTCCTGTCAAGCTTCCTGCTGTACAGTCCGTCGGAACTCCTGAAATCCGGAACCCCGCTGGCAGTGCTGACGCCGGCTCCGCCAAAAAAAACTATATTATCGCTTTCATCTATTATCTTTGCCAGTTCTTTTATTTTATCATCCATACAATCACCTAACCTTTCCTTTTTTAAGACGCATTCGCGGCGGCAAGACAGCGTAAGCTGGCTTGGATTCTTCTTTCGCAGTGCGAACTCGAAAGCTTACAGCTTTCTCGTTCACGGGCGTTCGCCATTGAATCTGTCCTCCCTTTGGTCGGACGCGAACCGGTGCAGGTATAATATCTTTCGATATTATACCACAAGTATATTACCTGCGCCATACTAATAATACTTCCCCAGCATGCATGAGCGGCTTTACATCATTACATATACATGATACGATAAAAACAAATATAACGCATATATGCATTACCCTACAGAAAATAATGAATCTGCGTACGCCAAAAGGAGATATACTATGGGTATGAACGGATATTACTCTTCAGGAGAGTTTGCAAAGATGGCCGGAATCACAAAAAAGACAATACGATATTACGACGAACACAATATTCTTAAGCCCTCGTATGTCACCTCCAAAGGTGCAAGGTATTATACCGACAAAGATTTTGCCAGACTACAGCAAATACTTCTTTTTAAGTACCTTGGTTTTTCACTTGACGACATAAAGGAAATGACTATAAACAACTCCGATCATATGTTGTTGCACGATTCCCTAATACTTCAGAAAAAGCTGGTCGAGGACCGTATCGAACAGCTCGAGCTTGTAAAAAACGCCATTAACGACATGTCATCTATTGTCGAATCCGGAAAGGCGATAGACTGGAGCCGAATGCTTAACCTAATACACCTTACCGATATGGAAAAAAGTATGAAGAACCAGTACCGTAACGCCTCAAATATATCGGCAAGAATTAATCTACACAGCAAATATTCGTCTAACAAAACCGGCTGGTTTCCATGGATTTTTGAGCATTGCGGAATTAAAAGCGGGATGCATGTGCTTGAACTTGGCTGCGGCGACGCTTCGCTGTGGACAATTAATATGGATAAACTCCCTGATGATATTACCATTACTCTGTCCGATATTTCCGAGGGAATGCTAAGGGATGTGAAGCGCTCCGCATGCGGAAGCGACCCCCGCTTTTCTTTTTGCGTAAAAGACTGTCATAATATATGCGAAAAGGAAGACAGCTATGACATCGTGATTGCAAACCATGTTTTGTTTTACTGCCGTGATATATCCACTGCCTGCAAAGAAATAGCAAGGGTGTTAAAACCAGGAGGAAGGCTCATATGCAGTACTTACGGAAGCAGGCATATGTTTGAGATAGGCAGCCTTGTTTCGGGATTTGATTCAAGAATAGCCCTTGCGGCCGATAATCTGTTTAATAAGTTTGGAAAAGAAAACGGAGCTGATATTCTTGCCGCGTATTATAAGCGCATAAAGTGGATACAATATGAAGATAGTCTTATCGTAACCGAACCAGAAGCGCTTATATCTTATATTTTATCATGCCATGGCAACCAGAACCGATACATCATAGACAGACACAAAGAATTCAAGTCATACGTCAAAAAGAAAACAGCGGGAGGTTTTTATATTACAAAAGATTCCGGAGTTTTTATTGCCGAAATATAACCAATATGCCTATGTGTCAATAAAATAATTGAATTAAAATGAAAATTCTGTAAATTATACAAAAAACACTTGACTATGCCCCTGGGGCACCTTTTATAATATTTTTAATGAAGATTCTTTGTATTATATAGCGGGTAAATATTGATAATGTTACATATATTTAATGCTTTCTAAAAATACTATAAAGGAGAAATATGCATGAAAGGAATAATATTAGCCGGAGGTTCGGGCACGCGCCTGTACCCACTGACAATGGTAACATCAAAACAGCTGCTGCCAATCTATGACAAACCGATGATATACTATCCGATGTCGGTTCTTATGAATGCCGGAATCCGTGATATACTCATAATATCAACGCCTCAGGATACACCGAGGTTTGAGGAGCTTTTACAGGATGGACATCAGTTTGGCGTCAATCTCTCGTATGCAGTACAGCCAAGTCCCGACGGTCTGGCACAGGCGTTCATTATTGGAGAACATTTTATCGGGGATGATTCCGTAGCCATGGTGCTGGGCGACAACATATTTGCAGGCCACGGACTTAAAAAACGACTCAAGGCCGCAGTTGAAAACGCAAAAACCGGAAAGGGCGCCACTGTGTTTGGCTACTACGTCGACGATCCGGAGCGATTCGGTATCGTTGAATTCGACCACAGCGGCAAGGCCGTTTCTATCGAAGAAAAACCAAAGCATCCTAAAAGCAACTACTGTGTGACGGGACTGTATTTCTATGATAACCGTGTCGTCGAGTATGCGAAAAACCTTAAACCAAGCAAACGCGGTGAATTGGAAATAACCGACCTGAACAGAATTTATCTTGACAGCGGTGAACTCAATGTCGAACTTCTTGGGCAGGGTTTCACATGGCTTGACACCGGAACGCATGAAAGCCTTGTCGACGCGACCAATTTTGTAATGACTGTTGAGACGCACCAACATCGTAAAATTGCATGTCTTGAGGAGATTGCCTACCTCAACGGCTGGATTACAAAGGAAGATGTTCTAAAGACATATGACATTGTCAAAAAGAACCAATACGGACACTACCTGAAAGACGTCCTTGACGGCAAATACAGGGAACAGCTGTATTAAAATAGTATTGTATGTTATATGCGTAAATGATTATTAGATTCAGGAATAATAAAAAGGAGAATATATTTATGAATATTATAGTTACCGGAGGAGCCGGATTCATCGGAAGTAATTTTATTTTTCACATGCTGAAAAACTATCCTGATTACAGGATAATCTGTCTTGACTGTCTGACATACGCGGGTAATCTTTCAACGCTTGAGCCGGTTATGGACAATCCTAATTTCAGGTTTGTCAAGGAGAGTATAACGGACCGTGACGCGGTATACCGTCTTTTTGAGGAAGAGAAACCGGATATCATCGTTAATTTCGCTGCAGAAAGCCACGTCGACCGTTCTATTGAGGAACCGGAAATATTCCTGGACACCAATATCAAAGGTACGGCTGTTCTCATGGACGCCTGCAGAAAGTACGGCATAACGCGCTACCATCAGGTATCTACCGACGAGGTGTACGGCGATTTGCCTCTTGACAGACCGGACCTTTTTTTCACCGAAGATACGCCAATTCACACAAGCAGCCCTTACAGTTCGTCAAAGGCTGCCGCAGACCTTCTTGTACTTGCATATTACAGAACTTATGGGCTTCCAGTCACAATAAGCCGCTGTTCCAACAACTACGGCCCTTATCATTTTCCTGAGAAGCTTATCCCTCTCATGATTGCCAACGCCCTCAACGACAAACCTCTCCCTGTCTACGGAGAAGGACTTAACGTCCGGGACTGGCTCTATGTCGAAGACCACTGCAAAGCCATCGACTTAATCATTCATAAGGGCCGGGTAGGCGAAGTGTATAACATTGGCGGACACAACGAAATGAAAAATATTGATATAGTAAAGATTATATGCAAGGAGCTTAATAAGCCTGAAAGCCTGATAACTTACGTTACTGACAGAAAAGGACACGATATGCGCTATGCGATTGACCCTACAAAGATTCACAGCGAACTCGGATGGCTTCCTGAAACAAAATTTGCGGATGGAATCAAAAAGACGATACAGTGGTATCTCGATAATAAAGAATGGTGGGAGACAATCATTTCAGGAGAATATAAGAACTACTATGAAAAAATGTATGGTGACCGCTGATAAATAAGCGGACAAAACAATAAATCTGATTTATAAAAATAATTATGGGGCGCCGCGGTTCATCTCTGAATTTCACGGCGCCCTCGTTTATCAATTTTTATAATTTACATTCGGTATTCTTACTCAACCGTGACGCTCTTGGCAAGATTTCTCGGTTTGTCAACGTCAAGCCCCTTGGCGACCGACACATAATAACTTAATATCTGCAACGGAACTACGGCAAGGCTCGCCATAAAATGTTTATCCGTCTTTGGTATATATGCCACAAAGTCTGACGAGCTCTCTACACTGTAATTGCCGAACACCGTAAGCGTCATAAGTTTTGCGCCCCGGCTGCGGCATTCCACCATGTTGCTGACTGTCTTTTCATATAACTCCTCCTGCGTGAGGACACCAATGACAAGCATTCCTTCCTCTAACAGGCTTATCGTTCCATGCTTTAATTCCCCGGCGGCATAAGCCTCGGAGTGAATATAACTTATCTCTTTTAATTTCAGGCTTCCCTCAAGACAGACCGCATAATCTATTCCGCGTCCGACAAAGAACACGTCCCTTTCCGCCGCCTGCAGAGTAGCAAACTTCTGGATATATTCCTGATTATATACTATTTCCTTTATCTTCTCGGGAATGGAGAGAAGTTCATCTATCATATGTCTGTAATAGGCATCGTCAATGGTTCCCCTTGACTTTGCAAAGCTTACCGCAAGCGCGTAAACCGCAATAAGCTGCGCACTGTACGCTTTCGTAGTTGCAACCGATATCTCCGGACCCGCCATCGTATAAAATACGTTGTCTGCCTCACGGGCAATGGATGAACCTACTACATTTACTATGGCCAGAGTTTTTATTCCTC
Organism: Lachnospiraceae bacterium; assembly: GCA_022790615.1. Classification (GTDB taxonomy): domain Bacteria; phylum Bacillota; class Clostridia; order Lachnospirales; family Lachnospiraceae; genus V9D3004. Next base: position 8,336 of record JAAVXK010000032.1, on the reverse strand, counting down.
TCTCTTTCGCCTCCCGCAATGCCGCAAGGGTATCCGCTGTTTCCCCTGACTGGCTTATAAGTATGACAAGGTCGTTATCGTGAAGTATCGGGTTTCTATACCTGAATTCAGATGCAAGGTCCACATTGACAGGTATCTTCGCAAGGTCCTCTATAACATAGCGCGCCACCATTCCCACGTGCCATGCTGAGCCGCATGCTATAATATGAATATTATTAATATTATCAATATCTTCGTCCGTTATTCCGACAGACGACAAGTCTATACATCCGTCAGACAATACCGAATTCAAAGTGTCCGCAACTGCCTTAGGCTGCTCATGAATCTCTTTCATCATGAAATGCTCAAAGCCGTCCTTCTCTGCTGCCGCCGCATCCCAGTTAATCTCAACAAGTTCCTTTGTAATTACATCTCCGTCAAGATTATAAAATGTAATACCGCCCTCCTTAAGACGGCCAATCTCCATATTTCCTATATAGTATACCTGTCGTGTATACTTTAGAATAGCAGGAACGTCGGACGCAAGAAAAGCATCCCCATCTTTTATGCCGAGTATCATAGGGCTTTCTTTTCTGGCGACATATATCTCGTCAGGATAATCCTTAAACATAATAGCCAGCGCATATGAACCGCGTATACGAACCATCGCATGATTTATTGCGTCCACGGGGGTACCAAGATATTTTTTATAATAATAATCTATAAGTTTAACGGCAATTTCCGTATCGGTTGACGAATAGAATTCATAACCTTTCTTCAAAAGTTTTTCCTTAAGCTCCTGATAATTCTCTATAATACCATTGTGTACCGCTATGACATTACCGTCGTCGCTAGAATGCGGATGGGCGTTTTTCTCTGACGGTTCGCCGTGCGTAGCCCACCTTGTATGGCCGATACCACAGCGGCCAAAAACCGAATGGCCCCCGTCTGTTTTATCCGACAGACATTTAAGCCTTCCCTTAGACCTTACTATCTCAACTTCTTTCTCTCCATTTCTCACGGCAATACCCGCCGAGTCATATCCTCTGTATTCAAGTTTCTCAAGCCCGTCTAACACAATCGGAGCGGCCTGGTTTAATCCGACATATCCTACTATTCCACACATACGTATACTCCTTTTAAATAAACTTATCCAATATTTCCCGGGCAATACGCTTTGCCCCCCTGCCGTCAATCAGCTCCTGCATCCTTGACGAAACTACTATCCTCGACTCATACCTCATACATAGTGATTCCAACAGCGTCATTACATTAAACACGACGTTGTCTTTCCTCAAATCACCGGCATATGGAATTAATCTGTCCTCATTGAACTGATTTACATTCGGCATCTGATTATCCGCCATTGAATAACTGATTGAAGGGGTTCCACATGCACAAAGTTCATAAAGCGTAGTTCCCCCGGCAGAAATAACAACATCCGCCTCCGCCATATATTTTTTTACCCGGCCGGTATGATTTATTATAATTATATTATCATGCATGGAGGCAAATGACTTCAAAGGCTCCATATCCTTATAATATCTGCCGCATATCACTTTAACACAATTATATTTTGACAAATCCAAATTATTAACAAGCTTTAATAAGAACCCATACGGGTCCGTGCCCCCCGACATTATCAGTATATTATTAATATTCTTATTAACATCCTTTTTTTCATTATCCCAAAATTCTCTGCGAAGCGGCGTATACCGCGGACCGGCCATGAGTTTTGATTCATCGTATTTTAAATCTAAGCCAAGCTTTTTATAATATCCTGCATAGCATATGATTCCGCCAACGGAATACACTTCATCCGCACTGTCGTCAATATATATCAAATTGGCGTAATCTTTGAGCACATCAAAATAATACTTTGTTACCATATAACTGTCAATAAGAAGCGTTCTTATTTTTTCTTTTTTTATTAGTTTTATGAGAGCTTGCGTCTCACTCTCCATATCATCCCATTTTGTATTAAGGCATATATGTCTGTAACCGTTAGAGCAAACCATATCGGCCGCCCGACTATCGGCTCCAATAAATACGGCCTCGCCGCCATAATACGCTACTGCACCGGCTATTGACATGCATCTAACAATGTGACCCGTCGCAATGACGTTATTCATGTCCGCGCGGATGTATATTCTATTCATAATTTGCGCCAAGAATCAGGCAATCATACCTGCATTTTCCCTTCCTAATATCTTCCTGGTATCTTACTTATATATTTCCTTTACTTTCCCCGGGACCGGAACAATCCGTCATATCCCACGATAAGGGAACGCCCTTTTTTACATCAATTTTAAAAATGCTTCCCATAACTGTATCATAAAACCTAGGCTCAAGTCCGCCGCCCGGTCTCACAGATTTAACATTATCAGGCGTAACACGCTCTCCTTTCCTTACATCTTTCGAAACATACAGGGAACGACAGTATTTTCTGCCCTCCATCTGGGAATCGGTGAGCGTATAAGACACAGTTCCAAGGGCTGCCTCAACATTCCTTATACAGGACACCATATTTTTAAATTCCTCCGGCTCCATTGAAAAAGCCGAGTCAACTCCGCCGTCTTTCCTGTCCAGTGTAAGGTGCTTTTCAACCACTCTGGCGCCAAGAGCGACCGATGCAACCGCAACCTCACTTCCAAGCGTGTGGTCTGAAAGTCCGGAAACACAGGCAAACCTCTCGGACAAATCAGGTACCATCCTTATATTCATCTCTCCAAACGGCGCAGGATACGCCGACGTACATTTTAATAACACAATATCATTATTACCCTGCTGCCTGCACGTATCAACAGCAAGCTTTATATCGGATTCAGATGCGAGTCCGGTAGACATAATTACAGGCTTTTTTGTTTTGGCCGCCTTCCTTATAAGCGGTATATCCGTTATCTCGTAAGATGCAATCTTATATATCGGACAGCCAAGCTCCTCAAGAAAATCAATCGCGGTAAAGTCAAAAGGAGAGGAAAAACAAACGAGACCCTGCCTGTCTGCCTCCTCGAATATATCCTTATGCCACTCCCACGGGGTATACGCCTCGCCGTACAGTTTGTATAGCGTCGTTCCCTCCCAGGGAGAACCTTTCTGCGCGCGAAACATATCGCCGTCACAATCAAGAGTAATTGTGTCCGCCCTGTACGTCTGTATCTTTAACGCGTCCGCACCCGAATATTTTGCGGCCCTCACTATCTCAATCGCCCTGTTTTTATCCTGATTGTGATTTCCTGACATTTCTGCGATTACAAATGTCCTGTCACCACCTATTATACTGTCATTAACGTATATCTTATTCATACTCAAATCCTCAATATTAGTATGTTTTCCCGGACTGGATTATGTTGTATTTCATCTCAGCAATTATCCAGTCCTCCTCGTTGTCTATGTCCTGAACATGCGTCTGCGGCATTACATATGGAATAATATTGTCTGATATAAACGTCCCGTTGCTGATGTACGGCCCGGTCCTGAACATATAAAACTGTCCCGCGTCATGGTAACGCGGAACAAGGTCCTGCGAACGCGCCTTCATATATTCCGGATATTCATAAGACAGATATCCATCCCGTATAACAAACGCCCTCTGTACGGGGTAAGAAAATGCGACTACGGGTATAAGCGTGTCACTGTCCGAACCCTGTAATATATTGTATGCATTCCTTAATATATCTGAAGTTACAAACGGAGCCGTAGGATACAGGCAGCACGCTGTGTCAAACCTTTCTCCCCGATTAGAATATTCTTCCAGAACTTCCATTAACACGTCGTTGGTCGTAGCGTAATCATCCGACGTCTTTTCGCTCCTTAAAAACGGTACTTTCGCACCGTACTCTACAGATATGTCTGCAATATTCCTATCATCCGTCGACACCATTACCTCATCGAATATACCGCTGCCGGCTGCTGCCTCTATTGAGTATGCAATGATTGGTTTTCCACAGAATGACTTAATATTTTTACCCGGAATTCTTTTACTTCCTCCGCGGGCCGTTATTATGGCAATATTCCCCATCTTGTTCTCCTATACTGGCGCTTAACACATTATCTTTCCGATAATCATTTACCGGTATGTGAAGCATAATATTGTTCTTCCAGAAGTTTTTTGAGGTCATCAACACCATACCACTCGCTGTTGTTACCGGATGAATATGAAAATCCGTATTCGAGCCTCCGTCCACCTTCGATAACTTTTGTCTCATTCCAGAAATTCATCTGGGGATATACTATATAATGTTTGTCGTACTCATATGTATGCATGGAATCCTCTGTTGTTACCATAATCTCATGCAGCTTCTCGCCTTCGCGTATACCTACTTCCGGCATCTCACAGCCCGGCAGCATTGCCTGCGCAAGGTCTGTTATTTTAAATGACGGAATCTTTGAAATAAATGTCTCTCCACCGCGTGATTCCTCAAGCGCCTTTACAACAAGCCTAACACCGTCCTCCAAACTAATCCAGAACCTTGTCATTCTGTAATCGGTAATAGGAAGCTCCTTACCTCCATTTTTTATTATATTATCAAAAAACGGAATAACTGAGCCGCGGCTTCCCGCCACATTTCCGTATCTCACAATCGAAAAACTGATATCCTTTCTGCCTGCATATGAATTGGCGGCAATAAATAATTTATCCGAGACAAGCTTCGTGCCTCCGTACAGATTAATCGGATTGACGGCCTTGTCAGTGGACAGTGCAACAACTTTTTTCACATCCGTATCCAACGACGCATTAATCACGTTGGACGCCCCGTTTATATTAGTCTTTATAGCCTCAAGCGGATTGTATTCACATGCCGGAACCTGCTTCAGCGCGGCGGCATGAATTACATAATCCACTCCGGTCATCGCCCTTCTGAGCCTTGCCTCATCCCTTACATCTCCTATAAAAAATCGGAGACGGCTGAACTTCGGATGATTTTTGTACTCGTTCTGCATAATAAACTGCTTGTATTCATCCCTTGAGTATATGATTACCCTCTCCGGATTGTAGTTATCCAGAATATAAGATGTAAAAGCATGTCCAAATGAACCCGTTCCGCCTGTGATTAACAATGATGTATCGTTAAGCATAATCTAAGCTCCTCTCATACTGTATTCTTCTATCGAATTAGTAAACGTTTGCGTTTGTCTATTATAGCATAATAATGTGTGTATGTACAGTTCTACGTTATACGCCTGAAACTATCCTGCACCCATACAAAAATGACCGCGCATATTGTATATCTATCGTATGATATACAATATGCGCGGTGAATCTGTTATAAAAGGTCTGTGTTCATACTGCGAAATTAATCGGCGTTTCCCTTGTTAAATGCGTTAATAAAACTGTAGTATGCAGGCTTTACGTCGTACATGGTCTTGTCAAACAGAAGCGGATGGCTGTTTCCTTCACTGCTATAGCCGCCACGCCATGAGACCTCGTCACATAAGCCCCACCATGTAATTCCGGTAATGCCGTGTTTCCTGTTCTGGATATCAATCAATCCCTCCATCAGTTCTTTCACATACTGCGCCTGCACCTCGTATGTCTGCTCCGGTTTTTTCGGGTCAATTCCCAAATCAAGTTCCGTAATCTGCACCTCAAAGCCCGCGTCTATGAACTTCTCGACAGTATTAAGATAATGCTCAACCGTCGGGAATGTCACTCCGAGATGGCTCTGCATTCCGACGCCGTCACATATTTTTTTCTCGGCATTAATATAGTTTATCATCTCGATTATATTATCCTGACAGTCAAAATACGTATTAAAGTCATTGTACACGAGCGTAACTTTGCCGGCAAGACCGTACTGTTCAAGACAGGCATATGCAGTCTCAAATGCAAACTTTATATAATCCGGTTTATTTTTTAACACGGAGCGGTTGCCGTACACTGCCGACCAGTTTCCTTCCGTCTTTCCATTAGCAGGGTCATACTCGTTGTTATGCATATACTCGTTTGCAACGTCCCACGTATATACCACATCCTTATATGCGCCGTCGTCAAGCGTATAGACATGATGCATAACGCTTCTAATATACATCTCAAGCCTTGCATTCATGGTCGTCTTGTCAACATAGGCCGCGGTCTTGTCATATCCCTCCCTGAAGAAGAATTCCGGCGTCTGCGCATGCCATACGAGCGTATGTGCACGAAGTTTCAATCCTCTCTCTTTTGCTATCCTCAAAACATTGTCAAGCGTGCCAAATTGAAGTTCCGGAATGCTATCTTCTTTGTAGCTTTCGGGTATTACATAATCCTGTGTCTTATTCCTGGCTTCGTCAACGCTAATCAATTTCGGTCCCCAGCCAAGTATTGCATCCGGCTTCATCTCGTTTTCAAGAGAGATACTCGAATAATGCTCTGCAACATACTTCACGGTCTTAAGCTGCTTTAGCTGCGAAGAGTTAATACATGTGCCTATAACTCCAAATACCGGGTCTACAAGGCCCTTAAGGCTCGTAAGCGCAGGCACCGGCTCGGACGGAATGAATTTTATGGAATGAATCTTAATGCTATACGAATTGTCGCTCTCCCATCCCCTGATTCTGATTCCTATACCGTATAAGTTTCCTTCCCTGTCTTCACCCTCGACTTTATCAAGGTCATATTCTATGACCGTTTTTTCACCCGCCGTATTCGATGTATTGAACCATGCGTCGGACAAATTCATTGTGTCGCCCCACACATTAGCAGGGTTAGCCTTATACATGCTTAGAGACATCGGAACCGACGCATTCTCCGCAGTAAGCTCTATCACCAGTTTTCCGTAATCCGAAAGGTTGAACGGTTTTCCCGCGCCTGCCGGGCAGAATATCATACCGCCGCCGCCATAACCCGGTTTCGCGGTAAAACTTACGCCATCTTCCGAATACGTTACGTTATCGACCTCAACGGTGCCATACTGATTGTCTTTGCTCAGTATAACTTCATGCGGCTTGATTTCATCATCCCCGCTATTATTGTCGTCTGATTTCACAAGCTTAAAAGCGTTGCGTATAAAGTTATAAAATCCCGGGTCATATACCCCGTCCGAATGTCCCGACGGATACTCCATATATATGTGCGGGACGCCGCCTGTCGTAAGCGCATTATGATACCTTGTAGGTTCACTGTTTACGACATTATCATATATTCCGTGGCATATCATGACAAATGTATTGTCAATATATTTGTCTGGCATAGTTATTGTATCTTCCTCGGCGCCCGGGACCGCAAGAAGTCCGGGTTCGCTCTTTCCTACCGCAGGATTCGTATATGGAAGTAAGCCGAATGCCGGACAATATCCAGCGACATATCCAAACTTTTCAGGTTTGGAAAGTCCAATATAGAGCGCTTCTCGTCCTCCCATAGACCAGCCGCATACCCCGGTATTTTCTCTTCCCGTCTTAACCTGGAAATTCTTTTCCATATATGGCATCAGGTTATTGATAAGGTCTTCCCTGAAGTCATCATAATGCTTATAATTCTCAGTTGAATGCATATTATCCTCAGGCTCGTCAGATACGCGTATTCCCGGGAATACGATTATCATATCCTCACACTTTCCTTCTGCCCTGAGGTTTCCAAAGATTTTGGCAATCGAGCTGTTGTCAATATTCGTTCCAAACATTTCCTTGGTGCATCCTATCCCGTGAAGCATATATACAACCGGATATTTTTTAGTACCGTCATATCCCGGCGGAAGTACGACATTGGCGCTTCTGTTAGATTTCGTAATATCGGAATAATAACTTATGCTCCTGAACGCACCGTACTCGACGCCGTCTTTCTTGTCCCTATAATCAGAAGGAACATCCTTTACTATCTCCGCCTTATCGACAATACCCGGCTCCGGAAGCTCGGTAAGGAACTTCACTGATTTAATTTTTAAGGTTCTGGCGTTCCCTCCCCAGTCAATATTGACAAGCTTAGCAGCCGAAACGCATCCTCCCGAAAAATCACTGCCGGCGCTGTAAGTCACAGTATTATATGCCGAAGACGCCGTAAGACTATCCATCTCATGCTGTCCGGCGGCCGTCTGTCCAATACCGTCGGTAAATTGGTCGTCAAACAGGTACGCATTAACGGCATTGTCACATGAATATGTTATCTGCACATGTTTATACCTGCTTACATGATCAGACGGGTTCTTTATTATTATACCTTCAAACGCAGGTATTGTAACAGTGGCGTAACCGTCCGCGCCGGTATCAACCGTAATATTTCCGTCAAAGGATACATAATCACTGTTGGCAAAATCCGACGGTTTGATAACGATATCTTCCGAAGGCTTTGCCGTCTGTTCAGGCGCCGGCGTCTTTTGAGGAATATCCGTATTCTGAGGCGCTTTCGTCTCCTCCGGTTTATCGGTCACAGCAGGCGCAAC
>JAAVXK010000019.1 GCA_022790615.1 Lachnospiraceae bacterium | reverse complement strand
TTGCAAAGATGGGTTCACTATATATGGAAAATATATGTAAGACAGACGCTCCGAAGGTTGGAATCGTTAATATAGGAGCGGAAGAAGAAAAAGGAAATGCGCTTGTAAAGGAAACGTTTCCTCTATTAAAAGAATGTGCGGATATTCATTTTGCAGGCAGCGTTGAGGCCAGAGATATTCCAAAAGGTAATGTGGATGTTATTGTGTGCGAGGCTTTTGCCGGAAATATAATATTAAAGCTGTATGAAGGTCTTGCTGGAACGCTTCTAAAAAAAATCAAGACGGGAATGATGTCGACATTTTTAAGTAAAATCGGGGCTGGTCTTGCAAAGAAGGCCATAAAGAATACGCTCAAGTCATTCGACGTGTCGGAATACGGAGGCGCGCCGCTGCTCGGATTAAAGGGACTGGTAGTAAAAACGCACGGCAGCTCTACTCATATTGAAATATATAATTCGATAAAGCAATGCGTTGCGTATGTTGAGAATGATATCAATTCCAAAATAAAAAATATATTGTCAGAGGAAATGTAATATGAAGAATATGGCCGCTCTTCAGGAGACAATAAATTATACTTTTAAAAATAAAAATCTTTTAAGGATTGCGCTTACGCACAGTTCATACGCGAATGAGAACGGTATGGAAAAAAACGCGTATAACGAGCGGATTGAATTTCTCGGGGACGCGGTACTTGAACTTGCGTCGAGTGATTTTATATACAGGAATAATCCTGAACTTCAGGAAGGAAGCATGACTATGCTAAGGGCAAAACTTGTATGCGAGGAATCGCTTGCAGTATCGGCGAGGGCGATTCATCTCGGCGATTATCTGCTGCTTGGCAAGGGTGAGAGACTATCGCACGGCAATGAGAGAAATTCGATACTTTCAGATGCATTTGAGGCCGTTATAGGGGCCATATATCTTGACGGCGGATTTAAAAAGGCGTATGAGTTTGTCAACGACTATGTCCTGTCTGAGTACGAAAGCAGGAAGTATATTATTGACTCGAAGACGACTCTTCAGGAAATGGTCCAGTCTAAGTACGGAGTAGGCGTTACTTACGAGGTGGTAGCAGAAACCGGGCCCGAACATGATAAGCATTTCAGAGTGGCCGCTTATATAGGGGATAAGAAAATGGAAGTCGGAGAGGGGAACAGCAAGAAATCCGCAGCCAAGGATGCGGCATACAAGACGATAAAAATACTTAACGGCGTGGGCACGGGAGGAAAAGATGTATTTAAAAAGCATTGAGGTACATGGATTCAAGTCATTTGCCCATAAGCTGGTATTTCAGTTTAAAGGCGGTATAACCGGTATCGTCGGACCGAACGGAAGCGGAAAGAGCAATGTTGCCGACGCTGTCAGATGGGTTCTCGGTGAACAGAGTGCAAAACAGCTTCGTGGAACAAAAATGGAGGATATTATATTTGTCGGGACGGAAACAAGAAAGGCGCTCGGCTTTGCATATGTGGCGATAACCTTTGATAATTCGGACAAAACGCTCCCTATAGAATATGACGAGGTGACGGTTGCCAGACGGGTGTACCGCTCGGGTGAGAGCGAATATCTGATTAACGGCGCGGCGTGCCTTTTAAAAGATGTGAAGGAAATGTTTTTTGATACCGGTATCGGTAAAGAGGGTTATTCGATAATAGGCCAGGGCCAGATTGACAAAATATTAAGCGGGAAACCGGAGGACAGGCGCGAACTGTTCGACGAGGCGGCAGGAATTGTCAAATATAAGAGAAGGAAAGCCGCTACACAGAAAAATCTTGACGCTGAAAGACAGAATCTTGTGCGCGTAAACGACATCTTAAGCGAGCTGGAGCTGCAGATAGGGCCTCTTAAGAAACAGTCTGAGAAGGCAAGGCGGTATCTTGATTTGCGGGAGGAATTAAAATCAAAGGATATACATGTGTATATACTGGAGTATGACAGGCTTAACTCTGAGATGGAAAGCATGAACGCAAAACAGGAGATTGCCGGAAAGGATTTGTCGGACGCGGCTGAAAAGTATTCTAAGAGCCGGAGCGCTCTTGACAAAATGAGCGGCCTGATTGACGAATATGCAAGAGATACGGACGAGAAAAATCGTACGATTAACGATAACCGCGTAAAGTCCGAGCAGCTTGCCGGCGAGGTGAAGCTCTATGAACAGCAGATAGAGACCGCAAAACAGAACGAGGAACAGTTTGCAGAGCGCATGTCTAAGCTTACGCTCCAGTCCGAGGAGGCGAAGAAAGAGCTTTCGGAATTTGTACAGCAGAAAAAGGAAACAGAAGAAGCGTCCGCCGAATGCGACGGCAAAAAGATTGACGCCGAGGAAACGATTAACGGTATATTCAGGGAAATACACGACGTCGAGGAATTAATCGATAAAAACAATCAGAACATTATTAACGCAATGAACGATACGGCCAAAATAAAGGCCGACCAGACTAAGTATGAGACTATGCTCGAACAGTCTTCCATAAAAAAAGCCGAGATGAACCAGAATCTGTTCCGGCTTAAGGCAGATATGGACAGCGCAAAAGATAATTATACAAAAGCGCAGACAGAGGTCGAAACACTAAACGGGGATATTGAAGAACGCAACAAAGAAATAAAAGCAATAAAATTTAGAATAAACAATAATGAAAGAAAAAGGCGTGAGACAGAAGACAGGAAACAGGAATCACAGCGGCGTTTCCATACATATACCTCACAGATTAACACGCTGAAAAATATTTCCGAGAGATATGAGGGGTATGGACAGAGCATAAAAAAGGTAATGGAGAAAAAATCGGAGGAGAAAGGCATTATCGGCGTCGTTGCGGACATTATAAGCGTCGCCAAAAAATATGAGACCGCCGTTGAAACTTCGCTTGGAGGAAATATACAAAACATTGTAACCGATAACGACAATACCGCAAGAAATATGATTGAATACCTGAAGAAGAACAGACTTGGCCGGGCTACATTTTTACCGCTTTCATCAATTGCTGCAGACGCGCCGTACGATAAAAAACTCGGAGACGAGAAAGGGGTTCTCGGCCCGGTATCGGATTTTGTCGAAACCAAACCTGCATACAGGGAAGTCATAAAATATCTTCTCGGAAGATTCATTCTTGTCGATAATGTTGACAATGCGCTCGCGCTTGCGGCAAAATATAACAGGACGCTGCGCATCGTTACGCTCGAGGGGGAGTTTCTTAATGTCGGAGGTTCCATTTCGGGAGGCGCGTTTAGAAGCTCAGGCAATCTTCTTGGAAGAAAGAGGGAGATTGAGGAGCTTGAGTCAAAGCTTTCCGGCGTGAAAAAGGAAATTGCCGAAATAAACGCGGACGCCGGAAATATAATGAAAGAGAACGAAAAACTGCTTGAGGAAGTCATGCTGCTTGAGGAAGAAAACCATAATACGCAGCTTGAACTTGGCAGGCTCCAGCTCCAGTATACGCAGGCGAAGGAGCAGCACGCAAAATGTATGGAAGAATATGAGGCTGCAAAGAACGGAAGCGCTGAAATAGAGGCCCAGAAGCTTCAGCTGACAAAAGCGCTTGACGACGCAAAGCAAAGGCTTAGCGACAATTCCGATAACAGCGGTAAGTTTAAACAGGAAAATGACGAGCTTTTAGAAAAGCTTGAACGGCTAAAGGCGGACCGTTCCAAAATGCACGACGTTATCAACCAGCTTAGCATAGACCGCATTGCGCTTACGGGAAAAGAAAACCATCTTCAGGAAAATATAGACAGAATTCATATGCAGATTAGCAGGATTGAAGATGAAAAGAATGTAATTACGGGCAGCAAGGCGGATGCGAAAAATAGCGTTTCTGAGAAAGAACGGGCTATTATATCGGTCAAAAAGGCAATAGAACGTCTGGAGGAGGAGACAAGGCGGCTTACGGTAATAGCTGCCGAGACAGCGAAAAAAAGAGAAGCTCTCATAGAACAGCAAAAAACAGCGCTTAAAGAGCGGGAGGCCCTCGCCGACAGGCGAAACGAGCTTGAGAAAGAACAGATAAGACTTCAGAACCAGAGCGAAAAACTGCAGGCTTCATTTACGGCGCTTAACCAGTATATGTGGAATGAGTATGAGCTTACATACAGGGGCGCGCTGGAGCTTAAATCAGACGAGGAATACGCATATAGTTCATTAAAACAGGAGACGCAGGAACTGCGCCAGAAAATAAGGAATTTAGGCGACGTAAACGTCAATTCGATTGATGAGTACAACGCAGTTTCCGAAAGATACACTACGATGAAGAAACAGCATGATGATATTGTGACATCGGAAGAGAGGCTGTTAAAGTTTATAGAAGAGCTTGAAGAAAAGATGAGAAGACAGTTTGAGGAAAAGTTTGTACAGATAAAGGAACAGTACAATATAGTGTTCCGGGAACTGTTCGGCGGCGGTAAGGGACTGCTTGAGCTGACCGGGGACGAGGACGTTCTTGAAGCCGGAATTCAGATTATCGCGCAGCCGCCGGGAAAGACGCTAAAGAGCATGTCGATGCTCTCCGGCGGGGAGAAGGCGCTGTCGGCCATTGCAATTTTATTCGCAATACAGAACTTAAAGCCTTCGCCTTTCTGTCTTCTCGACGAGATAGAAGCGGCGCTTGACGATTCAAACGTAAAGCGATTTGCAAAATATCTTAATAAACTTAAATCAAAGACCCAGTACATTGTCATCACACACAGACAGGGTACGATGGCGGCGGCTGACACACTGTATGGTATCACAATGCAGGAGAAGGGTGTGTCTACTCTTGTTTCAGTCGATTTGGTTGAACAACAACTTGAAAAGGAAGGGAATAATGATGGCGGAAAAAAAGGGATTCTTCAACAGGCTTAAAAGCGGTCTGACAAAAACAAGGGAGAGCCTTGTAAAGGGAATTGATTCACTGTTTTCCGGATATTCGGAGATTGATGATGATTTTTATGAGGAGCTTGAGGAAGTGCTTATAATGGCCGACCTTGGAATCAATGTCACTACCGATATAATAGAGAGCCTCAAGATAAAGGTTAAGGAAAATAAAATAAAAGAAGCTAAGGAATGTAAAAAGCTTTTAATAGAAACGATTAAGAATCAGATGAGCGTATCAGACGCGGCTTATGAGTTTGAAAACAGAAAATCAGTCGTGCTCATGATAGGCGTTAACGGCGTGGGAAAAACGACTACCGTAGGCAAGCTTGCGGGCCGTCTGAAAGACAGCGGTAAAAAGGTGATGGTTGCGGCCGCCGACACATTCAGGGCCGCCGCGGTAGAACAGTTGACGGAATGGGCGCATCGCGCTAATGTCGACATTATTGCCGGACAGGAGGGTTCCGACCCGGCCGCCGTTGTATACGACGCGGTAAACGCGGCAAAGGCAAGGGATGTGGACGTACTGATCTGCGACACTGCCGGAAGGCTTCACAATAAGAAAAACCTTATGGAGGAGCTGAAAAAAATCAGCCGTATTATCCATAACGAATATCCGGATGCGTACATCGAGACATTAATTGTGCTCGACGGTACGACGGGACAGAATGCGATTGTGCAGGCCAGGCAGTTTAGTGAAGTCGCGGATATATCCGGAATTGTCCTTACGAAGCTCGACGGCACGGCAAAGGGCGGAATTGCCATCGCAATACAGTCGGAGATGGATATCCCGGTAAAATATATCGGTATCGGCGAACAGATAGACGATTTGCAGAAGTTTAATCCTGAGGAATTTGTCAACGCCTTATTTGAAGTGCCTCGGTAAAAGGATATAAAATAAATATATACCATTTTCCAAAGTTTAAGAAAGGAACAATATACGGACTATGATTAAGAATTTTTACCATCCCGAACTTTTACAGACTCCCGACGGTGTGAGAGACATATACGGAAGAGAGTGCGAGCTGAAAAACCATATACAGGACAAAATTCATTCCATTATTAAAAGCTATGGTTTTGATGATATCCAGACCCCTTCGTTTGAGTTTTTCGACATCTTTAATAAGGAGCGCGGAACCGTAAAGTCTAACGAGATGTACAAGTTTGTCGACAGAAACAACAACACGCTTGTGTTAAGGCCTGATATCACGCCTTCGATAGCGAGGAGTGTGTCAAAGTATTATGAAAATGAAAAGCTTCAGGTCAGGCTGTGCTATGTGGGGAACACATATATCAACAACTCAAACTACCAGGGAAGGCTGAAGGAGGTCACGCAGGCCGGGGCGGAGCTTATAAACGACGACACTTCCGATGCCGACGCGGAGATAATTGCGCTTACAATAGAGGCGCTTCTTGAGACGGGAATAACAGAATTCAGAATAGACGTCGGACACGTAGGATTCTTCAACGGTCTTGTCGCGGAAGCAGGGCTTGCGGATGAACAGATTAACGAGTTAAAAGACCTGCTTGAGAGGAAAAATCTGTTTGCGGTCGAACAGTTTGTGGCCGGACTTCCGATTAAGGACTCTGTAAAGGAAATGCTTATCCGGCTGCCTGAAATGTTTGGAAGCGACGAATATCTTGCATATGCGAAAAAAAATGTGAAAAATGAGCGTTCGCTTGCGGCAATCGACAGACTTGAAAAGCTGTATTCCATAATAGACGTCTACGGGCTTAGGCAGTATGTCAACTTTGACCTCGGAATGCTCAGTAACTACAATTACTATACCGGAACAATATTCAGGGCCTACACGTACGGTCTCGGCGAGCCGATTGCAACAGGCGGAAGATACGACAGTCTATTGAAGCAGTTCGGAAAGGACGGCGCCGCAATCGGCGTCGCTATCAATGTGGACCAGCTTATGCTCGCAATTGAGAGAAAGAACCTGCATCCTGAACCAAAGAACAACTCCTGTATCATACTATACAGCCCTGAACACAGACAAAAAGC
>JAAVXK010000068.1 GCA_022790615.1 Lachnospiraceae bacterium | reverse complement strand
ATGTGGTATGACCTTCAGTTTTCTGACGATGGGCTGTTCTTCGATGAGGCGAAGTCTTTTGAAGGAAGCTTGAATATTATTGATTATTGTAAGATGGCGAAAGAAGTGGCCAACCATCCCGTTATGTCTGTAAATACATTTCAGAGCGTAATGCTGCGATATGATGATGTAGAAAACATATTTGTAGACAAAGATTACATGCCGTTTGCAGATGAAAATAACCCGTTGCCGGTAACGGTAGCCCATAATGGCGGCGCTTTATCGATTCTTCAGATGAAAGCAATGCAGTTTGACTATCGTGCATATAATATATACGGGATTGAGCTTGAAGAGGGAACCGGCTTTACGAAAGAAAATGTTACAATTAATACAGCGGCGGATACAGTGCCTGTAATTCTCGGCAATGATTACAGGGATATATGTTCCGTAGGGCAGGAAATTGATATGGGAATTGCGGGCACGGAAGACTTTTTCCATTGCAGGGTAGAGGGGATTGTAAAAAAAGGAATGCTTGTTCCTGACTTTGGCGTTCAAAACGGGGAATTGATTCCGCTAGATGCTTTTATTATATTTCCCTATGGAATTACAATACAGGATTCCCCGGCAGAAAGTGATGAGATTAATAAATTTGCTATACTTGATATACTGGCTATGGAAAACGCAAAAGTTTTTGTTGAAAAGGAAAGCGAATTCAGAGAGCTGGTTTCTATTTATCAGACAATCGGAAGCACACACAGCCTTCCGGCAATAGTAATTGCCGACGCCTCTATGGGTTTGAGACTGCTTCGCGACACATCTGCCGTCAAAGTGAGAATTATGTTGCTTATGACTATTATAGCGGTTCTATTTGTATTTTATGGATTGGCAGTTACATTTTACAATAAGATAAAGCTTGGACAAAAAGTGTATGGCATATATTTGATGAACGGATGTTCCTTGTGGATGATTTTGGCATCATGGTTACTTGAACTTTTGGTAATAGTATTGCCAAGCCTGTGTTTATGCAGAATAATATTTGTACAGAGAAATTTTGGCTTTGAAGCTCAGGTAGGCAATATATTAAATACGGCGTACGGCATAATAGGACTTGTATTCGTATTAGGGGCAATCATGATATCCGTTATATTTCGGGGAATAGATTTGGAAAAGTATATTAAGGGAAAAGAATAAATACAAAGAGAGGGTCAAATGGTGAAGATATATAAAAGATTCGGAATATTATTTATATTTTGCATGGTCTTTCTGTCAGGCTGTAAAAAAGACCTGGAGTATATAGAAAAGCATTCCCCGGCTCTTAAAATGAGGGATGCGGGCAAATGGGAAACGCGTTGTGATGAACAACAGGACGGGGACAGTTATCCATATTCTTCTATTTCAATTAATGTGTTAAAAGATATGACGGAAGAAGAAATGCTTAGTGTGGCGGATTACTATGAGCAGGCGTATTATGCGGGGTTATACGATGAAAGCGGGAATGATGACTATGTAGTTTATATTGTTTTCTTTAAAAATGATACGGATGAGGAGATAGCGCGTTATAAGTATTCACATGGCGGAACGGAAGATATTTCGGAGGATGATACGTATAAGTTTCAGCCGGCATATAAAAAAGACCAACACATGAGGAGCGGTGAGAGTTGATAGAATTAAATAATATACATAAAAGTTTTGGGAAGAATGAGGCGCGTGTCGACGCCATAAAGGGAATTACCCTGACAGTTGGGGATAAGGAAATGGTTGCAGTTATGGGCAAAAGCGGTTCGGGCAAATCAACACTTCTGAACATAATAGGCGGTATGATGTCGATGGACGACGGAGAATATATATATCAGGGCAGGCCGGTTAATTTTAAAAGCCAGAAAGCGATTACTGATTTCAGGAGGAATGAAATTGGCTTTGTTGTCCAATATTTTGCATTAGTAGAAGACCTCAATGTATATGATAATGTAGCTCTTCCGCTTAAATTCCAAGGCTATAGCCGTAAAAAAATCAAACGGATGGTTTGGAGCGCACTGGAAGAACTTGGGATAGAGGATAAGGTAAAAGCATATCCGAATGAACTTTCAGGAGGGCAGCAGCAACGGGTGGCCATTGCCAGGGCCATAGTTAAAAATCCGGGGCTGATACTTGCGGACGAGCCGACGGGAGCGCTCGATCAGGCTACGGGTGAAGAAGTCCAAAATATATTTTCAAGGCTGAATAAGAGCGGGAAGACGGTGATTATAGTTACGCATGATAAAAATGTGGCGGAAAGATGCGGGAGGATAATTTACATTAAAGATGGAATGATTGATTTGGAAAACAGGGGTTCCGCGGCCGGTGATTTTGGGGGGATGGCGGAATGAAATTTTGTGGTAAGAGAATTCCGAAAGGAAGTCTGCTGTTACTATTGAGTTTTTTAACTATCTCGCTGTGTCTTATGATGATGCTGTCGGCATTACGTGCGGATAAGATTAATAATCAGAATCGTAACGGACTGTATTCGGGACATCAGAAAAGGTTTACGGTAATCAGTGCGGAAGATGAACATGCATGGGAATATGTAATACCGGTGCTTAAGGAAGAATATAGTAATTTTTCTATATACAGCACAATATCCGATGATCGTTATATAGTGAGGGGTATGTATAAAAAAGGTGCGGCAAACCGCCCTTCAATGATATGGGGCAGATATTTTGACGAAGATACCTCATGGACAGATAACCCCGCGATTGTCTTAGGCAGGAATTTTGAACCGGAAATTAGTGAACGCGACGGTAAAAAGTATTATGATTACCAGGGGATTACATTTGAAGTGATAGGTATAATGGGGACGGAGAAAGAAAATCGTATTAATAATATGATAATTATGGATTTTAAGTCTTCTTTAAGTGTATGTGGAATCAATTCAGACTATATGATTGACGCGAAAAGAGCCGGTGACGTTGAGAAAATCGGCGCTGCAATATATGAGACGTTCAGGCTGCCGGCAAGGGTTATTATTACATTTGCCGGGAATGGAAAACCATGGCTGGCAAAGATTTTATCAGGCGACATGATAATGGATACAATGTATGTAATGATGTTCCTGAGTTTTTCACTAAGCACGGTTCTTGTGACATTTATATGGCTTGAAATGAGAGCGTCCTTGTTTTATTCATGGAAACTGTGCGGTTATAAAAGGAGCTGGGAACTGGCTGGAATAGCAAAGAGATATTATACGGTAGCGGGAATAGGTTATTTGTCAGGGGTTCTTATGATGATGGCAATATCAAATATAATAAATGATTTGGAGATGGCTGTTGGCGATATCTTATTTGCTTTCTTGATTACGGCAGGATTAGGAACGATTATTCTTTTGTTTTGTTATGGGAAACATTCAAGGGCTTAATAATTGGTTTGAGTTTTATTTATAATTGTGGTAGTATTTATCTTATAAAGATGATACTGCCATATTTTTTGTGAGGTGTAAGAATGTTAGATGTATGTTTGCTTGGAACGAGCGGGATGATGCCGCTTCCGAGACGGGCTCTTACCGCACTGATGACCAGATTTGACGGAAGCAGCCTTCTGATAGATTGTGGAGAAGGCACGCAGGTCAGTATACGTGAAAAGGGATGGAGTGTTAATCCGATAGATACGATATGCTTTACGCATTATCACGGTGACCACATAAGCGGCCTGCCCGGTCTTCTTCTCTCAATGGGCAATGCTGAAAGAAAGAAACCGCTTACTATGATAGGGCCGAGGGGGCTTTCAAAGGTAGTCGCTTCTCTATGTATAATAGCGCCGGGTCTTCCGTTTGAGATTGAATATATCGAGCTTGAAGGACAGGTGCAGGATGTTAAGGTAAACGGATATAATATAGAGGCTTTCAAGGTGAATCACAGTGTTGCGTGCTACGGATATAATATAGTAATACCGCGAAATGGAAAGTTTTCCGTGGACAGGGCAAAAGCTTTGGGATTGCCGGTAACTCTCTGGAATCCCCTCCAAAAAGGGAATCCTGTAGAATATGGGGGAAAGACATATACGCCGGATATGGTATTGGGCGAAAAGCGGAAAGGTATTAAAGTTACCTATTGTACGGATACAAGGCCGGTGGATATAATAGCAGATATGGCTGCGGGCGCGGACTTATTTATATGCGAGGGAATGTACGGCGAGGATGATAAGCAGGATAAGGCGCTGCAGAACAGGCATATGACTTTTTATGAGGCGGCGGAGCTTGGAAAAAGGGCGTTTGTAAAAGAAGAATGGCTTACGCATTACAGCCCTTCGCTTGTTAATCCTGAAATATATATGGACAAAGTAAGGCAGATATATCCGTATGTTATTGCGGGAAAAGACAGAAAGAGCGTTACGCTGGAGTTCGGGAAGGATGAGTAATGATTCTGTCGTATAATATTTAAAGAGGTGAACGTCATGAAAGGTGTAAGAAATAATTTTATAGTAAAGCTTGTGCTGTTAATTGTAGTTTTAGCGGTCGGTGTATTGGGTCTATATTATACTGTAATCAATAATAAGTCCGACGAGGCGATGGATGACGATTATCCGAAAACGACATATGAGATACTTGTGTCGAGAGATTTTGAAAACCGATATCCGGCTACGCCCTACGAGGTTTTGAAATTGTATAACAAGTATCTGAAGTATATATATAATACGGAATCTTCGGACAAAGAGATTGAGACGCTTGTAGACTGCATACGAAGCATGTGGAGCAAGGACTGGCTTGCACTGAATGAAAGAGGCGCCCACATCGAAAATATGAAAAAAGAGATTGAGGAATTCAGGAAAGATAAAAGGGTGATGTCAAATTATACTGTCAGTGACAGCGCCACAATAAGGAGATTTTCTACGCATGACAATGTAGAGGGCTGCACGTTGATGTCATCATACCTGTATACCCAGAAAAAGAAAACGTCAAAGGCTTATATGATGTTTTATTTCTTAAAAGAGGACGGCAAGTGGAAGATACTGTACTATGAGCTTACGGACGAGTCCGGCAATAAGATTAGCTAGTTTGAAAGGTATTTTGTTATGATGGAGGAAGGAATAAAATTTTATGATGCGTCTGACGATACGGGTAAAAGGAAAATGTCTGACGACGTATATGTTCTGGCAATAGAAAGCTCGTGTGACGAGACAGCGGCCGCAGTCGTGTGTAACGGGCGCGAGGTTTTGTCTAACGTGATTGCGTCGCAGATTGACGTACATAAGATATATGGAGGAGTTGTTCCGGAGATTGCATCGAGAAAGCATATAAAATGTATAACGCCGGTCATTGGCGAAGCGCTTCGCTCAGCGAAATGTTCGCTTTCTGATATAGACGCCATATGCGTTACCTACGGTCCCGGCCTTGTAGGCTCGCTTCTTGTGGGAGTGGGAGCTGCCAAGGCAATTGCATATGCGCGTAATATTCCGCTTGTAGGAGTTCATCATATTGCCGGGCATATATCGGCGAATTATATTGAGCATAAGGACTTGAAGCCTCCGTTTATGTGTCTTGTAGTATCGGGCGGGCACACGAATATAGTTGAAGTCAGGGATTACGGCATTTACAATATTATAGGAAGAACCCGTGACGATGCGGCCGGCGAGGCGTTTGACAAGGTGGCGCGCACAATAGGGCTCGGCTATCCCGGAGGCCCGAAGATAGACAAGCTTGCGGCAGAAGGTAATAAGGACGCGGTGGCGTTTCCAAGGGGCCATATTGAGGGGGCTCCATATGATTTCAGTTTCAGCGGAATTAAATCTTCCGTTCTCAATTATGTGAACGGATGTAATATGAAAAATACCGGATATAATCAGGCTGACGTAGCGGCGTCGTTCCAGGAGGCCGTCGTGGACGTACTTGTTTCAAAAACCGGGAGTGCGGCGTGCGAGTACGGTTATAAAACGATTGTCATGGCTGGAGGCGTTGCATGTAATAGCGCGCTTCGGGCCGCTATGCAGCACATGTGTGATAAAAACGGTATGAGGCTGTACTGCCCGCCGCCTGTTCTATGTACGGATAACGCCGCTATGATTGGGGCTGCGGGATATTATGAGTATAGGAACGGCGTGAGGCATGATTATACGCTCAACGCTGTTCCGGGGCTGAAATTTGAATGAGAATACATTTAGCGATAAAATGTAATAGCAGTGAATTTTGACGCGAACAAATAGGAGTTAGGAAGAACGCAGACATGTATGACGATACAAACCATATGCAAAGTGTAAAACAGAAGGAAAAAAGCTTTCATGGTTCCGGGAGCCATGGGAAAAAGTGCGGCAAATATGCCGCCATTATTTTGTGCGCAGGAAGCGGCAGCAGGATGAAAAGCGATATTCCAAAGCAATATATGAAGCTTGGCGACAGGATGGTAATGCATTATTCCGTTGATACGTTTGAGGAAGATGAGGATATATCGGAGATTGTAATCGTTGCTGCAAAATCTGACGTGGATATGGTAAAAAATGAGATTATAGGCAGACGCTGTTACAACAAGGTTTCGAATGTGGTGGCTGGCGGAACTGAGCGTTTTGAGTCGGTATACAACGGGATGTGCGCGCTCGGCAGTCCGGACTACGTGATGATACATGACGGTGCAAGGCCGTTTATCAGCCATGCGGTCATAGACAGGCTCAAAGATTGCGTCGTGGAGAACAAAGCATGCATACCGGCTGTGATGAGTAAGGATACGGTAAGGATTGCGGATGACGACGGATTTGTTGTTATGACGCCAAAGCGTGCGAACGTGTGGAATGTCCAGACGCCGCAGACGTTTGAGTATGAAAGCTTTAAGCAGGCATTTGACACTTACATGTCGGATGTATCCGCTTATCCCGCTGTGACTGACGACGCGATGATATGGGAGCTTGTAACCGGTAAACACGTAAAGATAGTGCAGGGCGATTATGACAATATCAAGATTACAACTCCCGGGGATATGGAGTTTGCCCGCGGGCTGTTAGAGTCTGTTAAGAAGGAGGCGAGATGACGCGATACGTGAACGCTCTATAAGTAATCGCTTGGTTTCAAACATATTTTTAATATGATGTACTATATGATAAGAAGGATTATTGGCATTACAAATAATCCTTCTTTATTAGTTTTAATAATTAATATATACATAATTATTTGAAACTCTCCCTAATAGCAAAGTTTACGAATCCTATAATATATGTTGTTTTTATTGCTTTATTTATATGGAGTTCGTTTTCCAGGATTACGACATGGTTTGCCGACAATCATGATTATCTTAATGTGCATGAATTATATATTTTTTGGGAGTGAGTTATTTACTAACGCAATATATATTGCGGGGATAATGTTTGTATCGTGTAGAATATTTTTTTGTAGTTCATGTTCCGCATATTATCTTGTCAGGATGGGTAAATGTACATGGGTTAACAGCTAGATTAGGTATATGTTTGCAGTGACAGTAATTTTCAACATTCCCCTGACTATTATGCTTGTTGCTATATGCGCCGGAAAGATTATTTTTGACGATTCCTGGAGCAGGGATGTTCATGATTTGGCTTACGATGAAGAAGAAAACGGTGTACGCGTGATATTCGGAGGACAGTTACTTGACATTATGATGAATAATGAAATCAGTTCAAAATCAATTATAGGTTGGATATGGAGTTATGTAGCTCCATTCAGAATGTACTGGATAGAGTATAGTTCGTTGAATAACGGAAAGGTTTTAATAATATTTCCACGATATACATAACAGTGATTTTAGCCATACTAATATTTTTAATAAGGTGTGCTGCTGATATAGACTTTGTAAAAGACGAGTGAGAGGAGGGCGTGATTAGGGAGAACATTATTGCTTATCGGGTGTGTCAAAGAGTTTGAAAGATAAAAGGTGCTTGATAACGTCAGTATGTATGTTGAAAAGGGGATGTATATGCGGATGCAAAAGATATAGAAATTGACTAGGCTGATAAGATGGCAAGACAGGTAATAGATGCCTGCGAAATAGATTGCAGCGTGGGCAATTACGATGAATTTAAAAATAATGGCGATGCTATATGGATGATATATAGCTTTATGTATGACAGTACGCTTTTGAATGGCGACGGAAATATTACTTTTGACAGACACAGCAATGATTCTACAAGTATAAAGACGGCTTATATTGAGTGCTCATTTAGAAAAGGAGCATTGTAAAGTTTTTATACTTAAAACATCCCTCTAATTAAAGAGTCCAAAAAAATATGCGAAAAAAAATTTTATAGGAACGGAAAGATTTTTGTCCATCGTACACACTAATATGGGCTATGCTTCATCGGAGAGGGTGCCGAGGATTGATACGAAATATCTTCCGATGTCCGACGACGATGTGGTCCGTTATGTTCTGGTATATGAAGTTTTTTTGATGATAGTATAGAGGCTGGTGAAGATAGGGGGAATGAATAATCTATTAAAAGTATGTTGGTCGACCCATACACGGATGAATGTTATAGTTGATTGCAGGCAAAAATTGAGGCGAAATTGGTAAATGTGTTGTATTGGTTTTACCCTTGGGAAGCGGCATCGGAATGAAAAGCGCTGTTTATAAGGTTTATTTGTGTGACAGTAAAATTGATTTTAAAGATAATCTTTTTCATATATTTT
>JAAVXK010000049.1 GCA_022790615.1 Lachnospiraceae bacterium | reverse complement strand
GGGCGGGGTATTTGACCCGCGCGCAGTCGCCAATTGCAAGCAAGCTTGCGTTTGGCTCGTTGCGTACGCGAGAATAAAAAAGAGTAAGTGATTATTCGACTCAAAGAAACACTCCCGCTTAAAGATAGCGTTTCAACTATAAAAATAATCACTTACCCTATATTAATACATTATATATAAAGTTTTAATTATGCAGACACACGGATATCGGTATTACTTTATCACACATCTTTTATACTGAATCCCATACGTCCCATATTATCAAGACCCATGCATTTTACCCTGACCTTATCGCCAAGGGTAAGAACATCTTCCACATGGTTTATACGGTGAGGCGCAATCTTTGATATGTGTACAAGCCCCTCTTTTCCCGGAGCAAATTCTACAAACGCACCAAAGTCTTTGATTCCGACTACAATGCCATCAAGAATCTGGCCTTTTTCAAAATCGCTGACAATAATTTCGATAAGACGAAGCGCTTCCTTGATTCCGTCGGCGTCTGTTCCGCAAACCGATACGAAACCTTCCTCGTCTATATCAATCTTAACATTCGTTCTCTCAATAATAGTATTGATAGTCTTACCTCTCTGGCCGACAACTTCACCGATTTTTGCCGGGTCAATTTTGATTCGCTCAATCTTCGGCGAATATGGTCCTACTTCCGGCCTCGGCTCAGCTATACATTTTGAAAGAACTTCATCTATAATGTATGTTCTTGCCTCTTTTGTCCTTGCAATGGCCTTCTCAATAATTTCACGCGTAAGTCCGTGAATCTTAATATCCATCTGTATGGCTGTGATACCTTTGTGTGTACCTGCAACCTTAAAGTCCATATCTCCAAAGAAATCCTCAAGGCCCTGTATGTCAGTTAATATAATATAATCGTCATCGGTATCACCCGTTACAAGTCCTACCGATATACCTGCAACCGGAGCTTTGATAGGAACTCCGGCAGCCATAAGCGACAGCGTTGACGCACATATGCTTCCCTGCGAAGTGGAACCGTTCGATTCAAGAACTTCCGATACCGTACGTATTGCATATGGGAATTCCTCTTCTGTCGGAAGTACAGGAACAAGCGCCCTTTCCGCAAGCGCTCCATGTCCTATTTCCCTTCTTCCCGGTCCCCTGGAAGGTTTTGTCTCGCCTACGGAGTATGACGGGAAATTATAATGATGCATATATCTCTTTGTCGTCTCTTTGATATCCAGCCCGTCAAGCCTCTGAATCTCTGCAAGGGCTCCGAGAGTCGTAATTGTAAGAACCTGCGTCTGTCCGCGCTTGAACATACCTGAGCCATGCGTCCTTGGAAGTATATCAACCTCCGCTGAAAGAGGACGTATTTCATTAATCTCTCTTCCGTCAGGGCGTTTATGGTCTTTGAGAATCATCTTACGCACAGTCTTCTTCTGGAACTTGTATACAGCGTCGTCTATAAGCTCCAGCCACTCCGGATGAGTCTCGCTGTAACGCTCCTCAAGCTTCTCCTTAATCTGTCTTATATTTTCTTCCCTTACCTGCTTTACGTCGGTAAATACGGCTTCTTCCATTCCCTCAGGAGTAATGAATGCTACCATATCCTCGTACATGTCCTCCGGAGTGTCAACATGTATATAATCATGCTTTTCCCTTCCGCACTCGGCAACAATCGTGTCGATGAACTCAATGACTTTCTGATTAACTTCATGCGCGGCAAATATAGCTTCAATCATCTTATCTTCCGGAATCTCATTCGCGCCCGCCTCAATCATGATAACCTTTTCACGCGTAGACGCAACCGTAAGCGCAAGGTCGGAAGCCTCCCTCTGGTCGCTTGTAGGGTTAAATACAAGCTCACCGTCTATAAGACCTACCTGGGTTGTCGCCGTAGGGCCGTCAAACGGTATGTCCGATATGGAAGTTGCAATTGCAGAGCCAAGCATTGCCGTAAGCTCAGGGCTGCAGTCCTGGTCCACACAAAGGACAAGATTGTTGAGCGTTACGTCGTTGCGGTAATCCTTTGGAAAAAGAGGTCTCATTGGACGGTCGATAACACGCGATGTAAGAACCGCATTCTCAGACGCCTTTCCCTCTCTTTTTATAAATCCGCCCGGAATCTTTCCAACAGAATATAACTTTTCCTCATACTCAACACTGAGCGGGAAGAAATCAATTCCCTCCCTCGGTTTCTCGGACGCCGTAGCGGTAGATAGGACAACCGTGTCCCCGTAGTGCATTAAAGCCGCACCGTTCGCCTGCGCGGCAACTCGTCCAACATCAACGGTGAGCGTTCTGCCGGCAAGTTCCATTGTAAATGATTTGTACATAACTTTGTCTCCTTATTCTATTATTTTGATAAAGTGGAGACGCCGAAACAACTTCAAAACCCGCTGTAGCCAGCAGGCTTTGAAGTAGTCTCGAAACAATCTCCATAAAACTATTACAAGTCCATTATCTTATTCAGAGTAACACAAATGCAAATAATTAACAAGTACAAAAAAGTAAAAGGATGCCGGGCAACTTATAATTCAAAGTATAGGCATCCTCTTATGAATTTAATAATATTAGTATTATTTACGTAATCCGAGCCTCTCGATAAGTGAACGATATCTCTCAATATCGCACTTCTTAAGATACTCAAGCATATTTCTTCTCTGTCCAACCATCTTGAGAAGTCCCCTTCTTGAATGATGGTCTTTTTTGTTTACCTTAAGATGCTCGGTAAGGTCACGGATTCTCTCTGTAAGCAGCGCTACCTGTACTTCCGGTGAACCGGTATCTCCCTCGCTTCTTCCATATTCTTTGATAATCTCTGTTTTTCTTTCCTTCGTAGTCATATTGACATCCTCCTTTATTATTATCCGCCATTACTAAGAAACGGTCGGAGTGTCCTGTTTCCCGGTAACGGTATATTTGACTTTGATACTATAACACATGTAATTTTGTTTGTAAAGGGTTAATTATCTTGCGTTTGCGCGGTTTTCTGAATCCACAGCTTCCCTGTATCTTCATATACAGCTATGTGGGTTACAAATCCGGATTGGTTACAAACCTTATAATACTTATATCCGTCTTTCTTGTCATTTGCCTCCTCGTTATCCTCCACAGTGAAACCAAAATTCTTTAATACCAGCATATAACAGGACACACGGTTATTTGTCAACGTTTTATCACCTTCGCTTAAAGTATAGATATAGTAATCTTCCCTTTCTTCTGACAGAACAATTTCCAAATCACAGGTTTCAGGGTCTGGAAATTGTTCCGCAATATCATTCAAGTACATCATCTTCCCATAAAAATAATTTTCCGCCTCAGGATTCGTCATAACATATATCTGGCAGTCATCCGGATTCTCACTTTCTGTAACATCCCCAATCAATGCGACAATTTCGGAATCCTTATACACAGCTTCTTCAGCTTTATCCCTTATAATACGGTAAGTACTATTCGTACAGCTAAAAAAGCGGACGGACTTTGAATCCTCGAATTTTTTAACTTCAAACCCCAAACCCTGCAAAATATCAGAATACTGGGCCAGCACATCTATGGTTTCTTTCCTGCCCCCATCGACAGAATAGAGATAGCCCGCCCCATTCTTTCCAAAATATGTAACGCCATCCGTGCATGTATTAAGGCTGGGCAATTCCTTATTTTCAGCATAATACTCCGTAGTTTCAAAAAGTGTAACATCCTTATGGCGGCTCGTAAGCCATATAGACAAAACTATGCATAATAATACCGCTGCAGCACCGGCAGCCAATAAAAAATGAGATTTCTTTTTTGGACGTTTTGTTATAAGAAACGTCTGCAGTTTCGTAATAAAGGCATCAAAAAACTGATAGTTGGATTCAAGACCATGCTTATAACGTACGGCGTCTATAGACGGCGGCAGTTTATCAGGAAAAGAAAATCCCTTAAGCATAATTGGAATGATATTAATGCCATGTTTTAAAGCATGTTCGACTTCCAATCGAACCCAGTCGTTTTCATCCTCACATTGTTCCAACGCATCCGGTGAAAGTATCAATAAAAAGTCTTTGCATTCCTCAATTGCCGTATAAAGGGCCGTATCAAAATCACCCGAACGTAAAGAATCTATATCAATAAACACTTTATAACCTGCATCAGCCAGTTTGTCATGTAATATTTTGGCGGCTGATTCCCCGCCATCACTGCGGTATGAGATAAATATATCATATTGTTCGCCCATAACTTCCCTCTCTTACTGTCTGCACGGTTAATGACTGCAAAAATACAATACTACTATTATATTCCGGGCAATCACTTTACTATCACTTTCATTTCAATATTTCTAAATTGAACGGATTCATCCTGAAAAATCCCGGGTCAATATCACATCCATTATCATCATAAATACGGATTTTATCTCCGGTTTTTACAGCGTTTTCCTTATCCACGGGCGTACCGTCCGAATATGTCACGCTTTTTACTTCATTTGCGGCAGATATGGCAAACTCGTTTCCGTTCAACAGAATATATATATTGTCTCCGTCCGTACGCGACACGTCATAGTAATACTTTATCTGCGCATATTCCGGCTTCCTGTCAGTAACCTCGACTGCTGTTATATTTTCAATCGGACAGGGATATATACACTTTTGCGGATACGTAAAGGTAACCTTTAACACATCGCCCGGTTTCAAATCTGCTGCGGATAACGCTAAACCGTTATAGGTAATCGGGACTCCGTTCAGGCTTTGCCTGTAAATACGGTAAGGACACGCGGCGGATGTTCCGTCAGAAAGACTTAAAATATTATTTAAGTCATATTTTATAAAATAGTTGCACAAATTTCCATTATTGTCAACATATCCCTTGTTATCATTTCCAAGCGGCAAAGTCATCTGCTGTACGGACGTCTGGTTTTGTGATGAATGATGGGACGATTTGCCTGATGAGGTTTGTTTTGACATATTTTTAACCTTTACTTTGCATTTGTACACTTTTTTCTTATTTCTGCATTTTACGGTGCAGGTTCCCTTTCCGACTGCTTTTATCCTGCCCTTTTTTGTTACGGTCGCAACCGATTTGTCTGAGGAAGTCCATGCCGTTTTTCCCTTTCCGCCCTTTAGCTTCAGCGCATAAGATTCCCCGGTACACAAAGCAACATTTTTCTTATTGAGATAACATTTGCCGTGAGTCTTTTGGTTCTTTTGTCTGTGCGTATCTGTGTGTGTGCTGTGGTGTGCCGAAACAACCGGATTGCCGCCCGTGTATGGGAACACAGCTGCCACCGCAAATAATACAGTTAACACAACGATTGTTTTTTTAATACAATTTTTACTCATGCCAATTCCACCTTTCCATGTAGAATTTAATTCGCTTCTTTTCATATTCGCTTATTTTAACCGAAAAACCCTTGTAGATGCCGACCGTTTTTCATCCGGCAAAAAACAGATGTCTTCCATTGTAAAAATCTTTTGTCCCATCAGCGCATCCATAACATCATCCGCTTTTGTTTATATTATAGACAATATTTGTGAAAAAAACAACCAAAATTTGAGTGAATATATATTTATCAGCCCGCCACAGATATGAATCCAAAATGTTACTATGCGTTGCTTGTAGCAACGGGCATTTTCACATACAATAGTGGTAACAAATGAAAGAAGGAGGTTATCCTTAATGTTAAATGAAAACATCAAAGCAATCAGAAAATCAAAAGGACTTTCGCAGGAAGAACTTGCTATCAAGCTGAATGTGGTGCGGCAGACAATCTCTAAATGGGAACAGGGGTTGTCCGTTCCTGATTCAAATATGTTAATCTCCATATCGGAAGCGCTTGAAACACCCGTAAGCATTTTACTTGGGGATACGGTTGTTCATTCGAATTATGACGACTTAAAGGCCATTTCCGAAAAATTGGAGATTATAAACTTACAGTTTGCAAAAAGGAAGAACACAAGAAGAAACGTAATTCATTGGCTGCTTATCTCACTGTGTACGGTCATAGTAGCAATTTCTGCTGTATTAATAGTAGTAAACAGTCCTTTCCTGGGTTGGGATTATTCTGACCCCGAAACCGCTGTTGCCGGAGCGGCTTTTCACGCATTTGAATGGCTGTTTGTCAGGTTAGCGCCAATTATCTTTATAGGAGCAGCCGTTGGAATTTTCTTAACACGAAAGAAAGAATATTCCGGTCCGTCCTGAACAAGCGTCCACCGGACGCTTAGGACTTATTTGCTCACGAAAATATATAACATTAACATAAAAACATATAAATGAAAATTGAAAATATATTAGTTTCATATCTGCGAGAGTTCCACAACGTCAAGACATTTTTTGTCCGCATTTTCAAGGCTTGCAAGGAGCGCGTTGGCGGTGTCGATTGAGGTAAGGCAGGTTACGCCGGTCTCTATTGATATTCTCCTTATGAGGAATCCGTCCCTCGAATGTTCGCCCTGCCCCGGTATGTCTATGACGAGGTCAATCTCATGTCCAAGAATGAGGTCAAGAAGCGTCGGGGCTTCCTCCTCTATTTTATTTATGCTAAGTACGTCTATTCCGTGTTCTTTTAAATAGATGCATGTTCCGTTTGTCGAGTATATCTCATAGCCCAGGGCTTGGAATCTTTTGGCGACTGATACGCACTCATATTTGTCGTTATCCCGCACTGTGAGAATCATACGCCTGTGCTTTGGCAGGTTGATTCCCGCTCCGAGAAACGCCTTATAGAGCGCTTCGTTGAAGTCTTTCGCCAAACCTAAGCACTCGCCTGTCGATTTCATCTCAGGGCCGAGGCTTATCTCTGCCCCGCGAAGCTTTTCAAATGAAAATACCGGCATTTTTACCGCAAAATAGTCAGACTTTTTCTGAAGCCCCGGCCTGTAGCCAAGCTCCCTTATCTTCCCGCCCATTATTACATGCGACGCAAGCTTAACTATCGGTATTCCCGTGACCTTGCTTATGTATGGCACCGTGCGGCTTGCGCGCGGATTGACCTCTATGACGTACACCTCGTCCCTGTAAACAATGAACTGTATATTTATAAGCCCGATAACGTGAAGCGACTTTGCAAGCTTTGCGGTGTAATCTACAAGCGTTTCCTGTACCCCGCCGTTTATATTCTGTGCGGGATACACCGATATGCTGTCGCCGGAATGTATGCCGGCCCTCTCGATATGCTCCATGATTCCCGGTATCAGAATGTCCTCACCGTCGCACACGGCGTCGACCTCTATCTCTTTTCCCATCAGATATTTGTCGACGAGAATCGGATGTTTTTGCGTGTGCCTGTTGATTATGGACATAAACTCTTCAATATCTTCATCGGATATCGCTATCTGCATGCCCTGTCCTCCGAGTACGTAGGAAGGGCGGACAAGCACCGGATAACCGAGCTCGTTTGCGGCCTTAACGGCCTCCTCGGAGGTGAATACCGTCTTTCCCGCGGGCCTTGGAATACCGCATTTTTCAAGAATACCGTCAAAAAGTTCCCTGTCCTCGGCGGCGTCGACGTTCTCCGCGCTTGTTCCGAGTATCTTTACGCCCATTTTTAACAGGGCTTCGGTCAGTTTGATTGCCGTCTGTCCGCCGAACTGCACAACAGCCCCGTCAGGCTTTTCGATGTCCACAATTCCCTCGACGTCCTCGGGGGTGAGCGGCTCAAAATACAGCTTGTCGGCGACGTCGAAATCCGTGCTTACAGTTTCCGGGTTATTGTTTACTATAATCGTCTCATAGCCTTTCTCTGCAAATGCCCATACGCTGTGCACCGAGCAGTAGTCAAACTCAATGCCCTGTCCTATACGTATCGGCCCCGAGCCAAGCACTAATATTTTCTTACGTCCTCCGCTGCATCCGACTTCATTCTCACTTCCAAAACAGCTGTAGTAATAAGGGGTGGAGGCTTCAAATTCCGCCGCGCAAGTGTCAACCATCTTAAATGCAGGCACAATTCCGAACGATTTGCGCATTTCTTTTACATAGTCCTCAGTTTTACCACAAAAACGCGCGATTACCCTGTCCGGAAATTCAAGGCGTTTTGCCTCGGCAAGCAGTTCCCTCGAAAGCGTTTCGGTTTTCAGACGTTCCTCCATCGTGGCGAGCGCCGCAATCTTGTCAATGAACCATATGTCTATTTTCGTAATGTCGTGAATCTCGTCATATGGGATTCCCCTTCTGACCGCCTCGGCAATAATAAATATCCTCCTGTCATCCACCCTGCCAAGCCGTTC
The DNA here is from genome assembly GCA_022790615.1 of Lachnospiraceae bacterium. Classification (GTDB taxonomy): domain Bacteria; phylum Bacillota; class Clostridia; order Lachnospirales; family Lachnospiraceae; genus V9D3004. The sequence continues at coordinate 1,171 of JAAVXK010000049.1, read as the reverse complement.
TTTCAGTTCCTCATCCGACAGCGCGGAGTAATGCGAAACGTGCAGGCAGTCGATGTGCTGTTCAAGCGAGCGCAGCGCTTTCATTAGCGCGCCCTCAAAGTTCGTACATATAGCCATCACCTCGCCGGTCGCCTTCATCTGGGTGGTAAGCTTGTGGCTTGCATTTATGAATTTGTCGAACGGAAGCCTTGGAATCTTCACAACGACATAATCGAGCGCGGGCTCAAAGCTTGCGTACGTTTTCTTCGTTATCGCGTTCGGTATCTCATCGAGCGTGTAGCCAAGCGCAATCTTTGCGGCAACCTTTGCAATCGGATAACCCGTGGCCTTTGACGCGAGGGCCGACGAACGGCTCACCCTCGGGTTAACCTCGATAACGCAGTATTCAAATGATGCCGGATGTAGCGCAAACTGTACGTTGCAGCCGCCTGTGATTTCAAGTTCATTTATTATATTGAGGGCTGAGCTCCTAAGCATCTGATATTCCTTGTCAGACAGCGTCTGCGAGGGCGCGGCGACAATGCTGTCTCCGGTGTGGACCCCCACAGGGTCAAGGTTTTCCATGTTGCACACGGTAATACAGTTTCCGTTTGCGTCGCGCATGACCTCGTACTCAATCTCTTTCCACCCGGCAATGCATTTCTCGATAAGGCACTGTGACACACGGCTTAACCTGAGACCTCCCTCACATATATCTCGAAGCTGTTCTTCGTCCTCGGCGATGCCGCCCCCGCTTCCGCCGAGCGTATATGCGGGCCTTATTACTACGGGATAACCGATTGTGTTAGTAAATGAAACCGCATCTTCCACGCTCTCCACAACCTCGCTTGCCGCGCACGGCTCCCCGATTCGCTCCATTGTCTTTTTGAACTCGAGCCTGTCCTCAGCCTTTTTTATCGTCAGCGGGGTCGTTCCGATAAGTCTCACATTCTGCTCAGAGAGATATCCTGACTCTGCAAGTTCCATTGCGATGTTGAGCGCAGCCTGCCCGCCGAGCGTGGGAAGTATGCTGTCAGGTTTTTCTCTCTCTATAACTTTCTTCACCATTCCTGCGGTGAGCGGTTCTATGTATACTTTATCAGCGATATCGGTGTCGGTCATAATCGTGGCGGGATTGGAGTTGATTAGCACAACCTCCACGCCCTCCTCCTTCAGCGAACGGCACGCCTGG